>JASHXM010000172.1 GCA_030043545.1 Thermoplasmata archaeon
GTCCGGGCCGGGCACGCGTCGGCCGTCCACCTCCCCCCGGGGCCGGTAGAATCCCGATCGATCGACCCGCATCGGCTCACCCCGCGGAGAAGATCGTCACGGCGGCCGTCGCCCCCGCCCCGCCGACGTTGTGGGTGAGCGCCCGCTCGGCGCGCGGCAGCTGGCGCGCGCCGGCGGCGCCGCGGAGCTGGAGGAACACCTCGTACGCCTGCGCGACCCCGGTCGCTCCGATCGGGTGCCCCTTCGCCTTGAGCCCGCCGTCCGGGTTGACGGGGAAGGCACCGTCCCGTCGGGTCGCCCCGCCGAGCGTCATCGGGCCGGCCGCCCCCCGGTCGGCGAAGCCCAGGTCCTCGAGGGCGAGCAGTTCGGCGATCGTGAAGCAGTCGTGCAGCTCGGCGAACGAGATCGCCGATCGCTCGAGCCCGGCCGATCGGAACGCGCGATCCCCGGCCGCCCGCGTCGCCTCGAATCGGGTCGGCTCCGGTCGCTCCTGCACGGCGAGGGCGTCGGAGGCGGCCCCGAGTCCCTCGACGTAGACGGGGGAATCGGTGTACGGCCGCGCCGCCTCGGGGGCGGCGATGAGCAGGGCGGCGGCACCGTCGCTCACGGGGCAGCAGTCGTAGAGGCCGAGCGGGTCGGCGACCCGGGGCGCGCCGAGCGCCGCCTCGCGGGAGACCGGTTTCTGGAAGTGGGCGTTCGGATTGAGCGCGCCGTTCGCGTGGTTCTTGACGGCGACCTCGGCGAGCGCGGTCCGGTCGACGCCGTACCGGGCGAGGTAGCGGGCGGCGATCAGCCCGTAGACCCCCGCGAACGTGAGCCCCGCCTGCCGCTCCCACTCCGTCTCCCCGGAGACCCCGAGCCAGTAGCGGCGGCGCGCGCTCGACACGTCGGTCATCTTCTCGAGCCCGACCACGAGGGCCAGCTCGACGTTCCCGGATTCGACCGCGCGGACCGCTTCGTGGAGCGCGAACCCGCCCGAGGCGCAGGCGTTCTCGACGCGCAGCGTCGGCACCCCGGGGGTCCCGGCTTCCTCCGCCACGAGCGCCGAGGCGTTCCCGATCTGCCACCCCCCGAACCCCAACGTGGCCAGGTACGCCGCCCCGATCCGCCGGCGGTCGAACCCGCGGTCGACGCTCGCGACCGCGCCATCGATCGCCTGGCGCAGGAGCTCGCGGGGGGTCTGCGGCAGCGCGCCGAACCGGGTGTGCCCTGCGCCGACGATCGCTGCCCGATGCCCCACTCGAGTTCGCCCCGCGATTCTCTTAATCGTCGAATCGTTGGAGCGCATAAGCCCGGGGGAGCGTGGCGCCGGTCCGTCCGCCGTTGGTCATCGGGGTTTCGGGCGCGAGCGGGGCGCCGATCGCCGTTCGGCTGCTCGCCGCGCTGCGCCGGGCCCGGGTCCCGGTCACGCTCGTCGTCTCGGACGGCGGTCGGAAGGTGCTCGCGGCGGAGGACGGCGGCGCCGAGCCGCTCGAGCGGCTCGCCACGACCGTCTACGCCGACAGTGACCTCGCCGCGCCGATCGCCAGCGGGACGCAGCCGACCCGGGGGATGGCGATCGTCCCGTGCTCGGCGAACACGGTCGCCCGGCTCGCCCTCGGCCTCGGCGACTCCCTAATCGCCCGGGCTGCGCACGTGACGCTCAAGGAGCACCGCAAGCTCGTGATCGTGCCGCGGGAGACGCCGGTCCCGACGGTGATGCTGAGGCATCTCACGACCCTGAGCGAGCTCGGGGTCGTGGTGCTGCCCCCGACGCCCGCGTACTACCTCAAGCCGACGTCGATCGACGACGTGTCGGACTACGTCGTCGGGAAGCTCCTCGACCAGTTCGCGATCCGCCACCGCCTCTATCGGCCGTGGTCGCCCGGAGCCCGGTGACGCCGGCCTCCCCGGCCCCCGGGACGGGCGGGTCGACCGGACGGTTCCCGATCCCGCTCGTCGGCGCGGTCGCGATCCTGCTCGTGCTGATCGTCTTCACGCCGATCCTCTACGGCCCCGCCGGCGCCGGGACGTTCGAGACCCAGGCCGAGCTGATCATCGACCAGGCGCCCGGGTCGGGCGTCACTACCTTCTACGTGCACGCGGTCGGCGACACCGTGCGCTACGCGTCGATCGCGATCGGGGTCGCGGCGAACCTCAGCTGGACCGGGCGGTGCGCCACCCCGAGCGCGGCGAGTTGGACCGTCTGGGAGAACCGCTCCGAGATGCTCGAGGCCGACGTCTCGACCTCGGCGAACCCGGTGACCGTCTGGGCGATCGCGACGTACACGGCCGGCGGCGCCACCGCCGTCTACTCGGCGGAGATCGCGTTCAACGTGGGCGCCGGGTCGCTCGCCGCCGCCGTCTGCTTCGGGGCGACGCCCCCGTCCGGCGGGGAGCCGCTCAGCGGGCTACCGCTCGTGCTGCTGATGCAGGACTGGGGCTCCTCGGGTCCGTCGCCATGAGGCGCTCGTTCTGGATCGTCGCCGTCTGGGGCGGGCTGATCGTCATCCTCCTGGGCGTCGAGGTCGCGGAGCTGACCCACCTGTTCACCCTCCCGATCCAGTCGGTGCTCGGCGATCCGATCGCGTTCGTCACGGCGCTCGTCTTCACGACCCTCCTGGCGGTCGTCGGCGCGATCTTCATCGGCCTCTACCTGTCGCACCGGCTCCTCACCCCGCGCGGCTTCACCCCGTTCGAGGAGGAGATGCTCCGGATGCGCGCGGAGGTCCGCGAGATCCGCGCCGCGGTCGACGAGCTCAAAGGCGCGACGGCCGCCGCCCCGCCGCCGAGGTCCGCCGTCCCGCCGTCCCTCAGGGGGCGCCCGTGAAGGTCCCGGTGATCGACAACGGCGGCCAGTGGACGCACCGCGAGTGGCGGGTCCTCCGCGACCTGGGGGCGGAGAGCCGGATCGTCCCGAACTCGACGCCGTACGCCGACCTCGACGCCGACGGCGTGGTGCTGTCGGGCGGGGCGCTGAGCCTCGAGGGGTCGACCGCTCCGCTCGGCGCGGTCGACGCCTGGATCGACGCCGTCCCGGTGCCGGTGCTCGCGATCTGCGTCGGCCACCAGTTCGTCGGCCGCCACTTCGGGGGGACGGTCGGCCGCGGCGGGCCCGAGTTCGGGGCGGTCGAGCTGACCGTCGACCGGCCCGAGCACCCGATGTTCGCGGGGCTCCCGGGGCGGTTCAAGGTCTGGGCGAGCCACAACGACCAGGTCGTGCAGCCCCCGTCGGGGTGGCCAGTGCTGGCCCACTCCTCCGCCTGTCCCGTGGAGGCGATGGCGCACCCGACCCGTCCGATCTGGTCGGTCCAGTTCCACCCCGAGGTGGAGCACACCGAGGGCGGCCGGGAGATCTTCCGGCACTTCCTCGAGGCGTGCCGCCGGTAGGGCCGTCCGCCGCCCCACCGGAATATGTACCCGCCGTCGCTCCGCACTCGTCGGAGGATCGGATGGCGCGCGTGCGGCGGGGCTCCGGCGTCCGGGAGCAGGACCTGGTCGCGCGGGCGAAAGTGCTGCGCGAGCGGGTCGACGGCCTCCTCCCCCGGCTCACCGCCGACTGTCCGACCGACCGGTTCGACCGCCTGCGCGCCGAGCTCGAGGAGGTCCGCGCCGCGGCCGACGACGAGCGGCGGCTGGAGAAGCTGGCGAAGCGCGGCGAGCCGATCACCCGGTCGTACGCGGGACTGCTCCGGTTCGCCCTCGAGCCGTCGTCCCCCGTCGTCGTGAGCTTCGCCGTCCCCGACGGCGAGGTGTCGTACGTCGCCCTCGCCCGCTCCCCCCGCGAGAGCGAGGTCGCGGTCCAGCAGTCCGACGACCCGAGTCGTCTCCTCCTCGGATACGTCGAGTGGGCGCGGCGGGGGTTCCACTTCTTCGCGACCCGACGCACGCTCTGGTGCACGGGGAAGTCCCCGAAGGCCCCCGCGGAGTTCCTCGCCGAACGGATCGGGGAGCTGCCGTACAAGATGTCGGAGAACGCCGCGGAGCGCGTCTTCGTCTGCCCGCACCTCGCCGCCGCCGAGCCCCGCCCGTACCTCGAGGTCGATTGGATCGGGGCCGAACGGGCGTTCCGGGTCTGCCGCAAGTGCGCGAAATCCGACCGGCACCTGCTCGCGAGCCTCTCCGACGGGGCGGCGGTCCCCGACCCGTCGGAGGAGTTCCTGGTCGGCGCCTC
>JASHXM010000173.1 GCA_030043545.1 Thermoplasmata archaeon
TGATCGCGCGCACGTACCCCGGAACGGGAGCGACCGAGTACGAGTACGTGCCGTTCGGCAGTCCGAACTCGAGCGCCCCGACCCCCGTCTGGGACGCCCCGGCAAGGGTCACCGTCCAGGACTGTCCGGCAGGCAGGCCCACCTCCGTGAACGAGACCCGGTACCGGGCGGGCCCGGGACCCTGGAGCAGTTCCACGCGACCCAGTCCGACGTCGATCAGGGCGGCCGTACCGCTGGTGGGGTCCACGATCGGCCCCACGACCACCTGGTTCCCCGCCAGGAAGCTCCCGCGGTCGAACGGATGCCCGGTCGTCGCATTGAGCGCGAGGAGACCGGCGAAGACGTACGCCTGCGCGCCGACGTAGAGAAGGTTCGTCGTCGGAGCGTACACCAGGCCCCCGTTATCGGGGGCGTCGAAGGTCTGCAGCACGGAACCGTCGGTGGGGTTGAGCCGGAAGATCGAGCTCCCGTTCGACGCGAAGACCGTATCGTTCTGCGTATCCACCGCCACGCCCTCGGGCGATTCCCCCGGCAGCGTGACGTTCCAGAGCGTCGCGAACGTCGACCCGTTCAACGCCTCGACCGCGAGTCGGGTCGGCGGGAGATCGCCCGCCCAGTACGTCCGTTCGAGGAACAGGAGGTTGTCGCGGGCATCGTACGCCGAGGGGGAGAGAAGGTCCGGTGCGAAGCCCAGACCGAGCGTGGTCCGGAGCACCAGGGTCGTGGCGTTGACGGCAAAGTACCGCAGGCCCGAGTGCGGAGTCAGTCCACCCGGAACGATGATCGCGTCGATCCGGGAATCGAAGGAGAGTTGGAAGACGCGCGGGTCGGGGTACGCCGGCAGTGCCGGCAGGGCGACCGACCCGACCTCCGAGCCCGCCGAAGTGTACGCGGTGAGCCGGGCGGTCGCCGCGGGGGACCCACACCCCGTGTTGCTTCCGTTCCAGTAGTCGCCGCACACGGTGAGCGTGTAGAGGTCGCCGTTCGCCGGGTCGTACAGGGTCGAGACCGCGACTCCGGGGGGGAGCGCCCAGCTGGACGCGACCCGGTCGGTCGAGAGCGGGATGACGTCCATCGTCTCGTTCGGGCAGCCAAAGCTTCCTTGGCCGAGGTACAGATCGGTCCCGCACGACGAGCCCTGGGCCACGTAGAGCGTACCCGTGGCGGGATCGATGGCGCCGCTGAACGCCTGCGCCCCGGTGAGGATCTCCTGGCCGATCGTGACGGGCACTCCACCGATCCCGATCACCGCATCCGAGCCACCGGAAGGTAGGTACTCGAGCCCGTTCGCCGGGTCGACGGCCGAGACCCCGGAGGTCTGGAACGGAAGGTCGGCGGCCTCCCGGTGGGCGGTCAGGTTGTAGACGACCGTTCGGGGTCCCGTCGAGCCCTGGGCCGCGACCAGGAGCTCCGTCGCGGGGCTCGGGCCGGGCATGATCCAGCTGGGGTCGAACGGTACCGTCGCGTGCGACGGAGTGGCGGGGGTGGGGGAGACCCAGTTGACGACGGGGGTGCCCGTCAGCGTCGGCTCGTTGAGCCGAACGATGGTGGTGGCCAGATACGTGTCGGCTCCCATCGTGACCACGTCGGTGCCATCGGTGACGACCGCGCCTTCGGCGGGGAGATAGGCCACGTACGGCTGGGAGGTCTGCAGGAAGCTGCTGTTGTCGAGCCCGGCCAGGTCGATCGTTCCCGTGACCGTCCCGGAGTTGGGGTCGACGACGGAGACGACGTCGAGCGCCACGCCGACGACGCTCGGCTCGGCGTCCCCGACGTAGACGTTCCCCGTGGCCGGGTCGAACGCGATCGGCTCGGATTCCGGATACGCGTTCCACGGTTCACTGGAGTTGAGATTGACCGAGCGGACGACGGTGTTCGTCTGGTCGTCGATGACGTTCAGCGTGACCGGGAGAGTGAGCCCTTCCGTCGCGTTGTTGCACCCGATCGCGAGCGCGAACAGTTCGTGCAGCGGGGCGGCCACGACGACCGGGCTCGGCCCGAACGGATCGACCTGGTTCGCGGTCGGACAATCCAATCCCCCCACGAAATAATCCGTCAGATCGATCGTCGCCGCGACGGCCCCGCTCGACGGCTCGATCGCCTCCACGACGTTCTCCGGGCAGGACCGGTACAGGAGCCCGTTGTTCGGGTCGTAGACCAGCGGAAGAGGATCCCGACCCCCGGAGCACGCCGAGCCGTTGAGAGAACCGGTCGTCGTCCCGTTCGACGGACTCGCGACGACGAGCGTCGACTCCGGTAGGCTGCTTCCGATCCCCCCGACGACCAACTGCCGGAGGCTCGGCACGTAGGCGACCGAATCTGGGGCGCTGAGCTCGTACGGGGCGGTTGCGTTCGGGAGCAGCGAGTTGTTGTGCAGCTCGAGAGCCGAGACGTTCAGGGCGATCGAGGACGCGGGGCGCAGAACGGATCCTACCGCCGGGGCGGGCTCGGCCGGCCCGGCCCCGGTCGATAGGGAGTGGGGCAGGGAGAATCCCGTAGGCCCGGCGCCGGCCGCGAGGTCCAGGGCACCCCCGGTCAGCGAGAGCCCGCCCGGCGGAACGAGAAGGACGCCCAAGGCGAAGAAGACCACGACGATGCCCGCAGACGTCCGCCGGCTCGCCGGCATGGCCCCTTGGGACGCCTTCTGCGGCTATGAGCCTTCCTTCGGGGAGCCCGGCCCGGTTCCGGGGCCGCGACGGGAGGGAGTCGGTCAGAACGACCCGGTGCGACCCGGGTTGTCGAAGTTGGTAAGCAGCGTCTGCCCGCGGGTCCGGGGCCGGCCGACCGGGGCGATCAGCGGATCCTCCTCGAGCGCCGGCATCGTCTCGGAGATCGGGACATCGACGATGATCTCCCGGGTCCGCCCCCCGCGGCCCCGCGAGACGATCGTCGCGCGGATCAGCCCGAGCGTCTCGAGCTCGCTCACGTAGTTCGAGATCGAGCGCGCGTGGAGCGGCTGCAGCCCGAGCCGCTCGGCGAGCCGACGGTAGCCGTCGTACACCTCTCCGGTGAGCACGCCGTTGCGCCGTCGCTCCGACGACTGGAGGATGGCGTAGAGGAGCACCTTGCAGTGCGGCGGGAGCGTGCGGCAGCAGTCGACGATGATGTCCTGCTCGAGGCGGTTCTTCGCCTTCACGACGTGGTCGGGCGTGATCCGCTTCGCCTTGTCCCGCTCGGCCATCTCGGCGGCGAGCCT
>JASHXM010000174.1 GCA_030043545.1 Thermoplasmata archaeon
GACGCCGTGCGGTCGACCGCGCGGTCGCCGAGAGCCCGCTCCACTTCGCGATCGTCCGGCCAACGATGCTGTTCGGGTCGGGCGACAAGTTGGCGACGGTGATGCTCCGCACGATCCACCGATGGGGGCGCCTCCCGTTGTTCGGGGACGGTCGCTACCACCTCAGCCCGGTGTCGACCCGGGACCTCGCCCGCATCGTCCGGCGGGAAGGGGAGTTGGGAGCCCGACGCACCGTTACGTTCGGCGGCCCGACGCGCTACGAGTATCGAACGCTCGCCGAGGGAATGTTCGCCGCGCTGGGGCGTCAGCCCCGGTTCCTCCGGCTCTCTCCCTCGGGAGGGATCCGACTCGCCCGCCTCCTCGAGATGCTCCGCTCGACGCTCCTCTACCCGTACGAGGTCGAGTGGCTGCTCTCCGACACCCTCGGCGTCCCGGCCTACGAAGGTCTCGTCGGGCCGCTCGCTCCGATCGAGCCGTTCCTCGCCGAGGAAGCGACCCGGCTCCGCCGGAGCGCCGCGACCGGCCGCCCCGCCTGAGGGCCGGGATTTCGGCGGGGCAACGACGGTCCCGCCACCGGCGCACGGGTAGTTTTAAGCGGGCTCCTCTCCATCGCTCGGCCGATGGAAGCCGTGGACCTCAGCCGACGGCTGGCGGATTTCAGCCAGGTGGCCGGCGAAGTGCTGCGCGACGTGCAGGACCCGACCGAGCAGCAGATCCGCCACTGGATCGTCAATCCGTTCCTGAGCTCCCTCGGGTGGGACCCGCACGACAAGCGGCAGGTGTTCCTCGATTTCACGACCGGGAACCGGAAGGATCCGGTCGACTACGCGCTGTTGAGCGCCGAGGGCCGCCCGCGCCTGTTCCTCGAGGTCCGGGAGCGCACGGCGAGCGTGCGCGACGTCGGCGCGGTCGCCGATCGGGCGAAGGACGCCAAGGTGCCCCTCGTCGTCCTCACCAACGGCCGGGAGTTCTCCCTTTGGTTCGTCTCGGCGGAGGAAGCCGCAACGCCGCTGTTCGTCCTCTCGCTCAACGACCTCGCTGACAACTCCGAGAGCCTCCTCGGCCTCACCGCCGACTACCGGCTCAGCGACACCGGCATCCACCAGCTCCGGCGGAGCGCGATCCGACTCGCCGTCCTCCAGATGCTCGAGGACAACGCGGAGAAGACGTTCGACGCGCTCGTCGGCTGGGTCCAGGCGCAGGTCGCGCCGGGCGCGCTCGACGAGACGACCGCGCAGGCGATCCGGGACGCGACGATGCTCTGGCTGACCGAGGAGCACCTCACGTTGCCGCCGTTCTCCCCATCCGACGGGAAGCGCCCGTCCGAACTTCGGATGACGACGCCCCGCGACTGGGAGCCGTTCCCGCACGGACCGTCCGGCACGTTCCAGTATCGCTACGACTCGTCGAAGACCCTCGACCTCCGTCAGGGGGCGAAGGAGGTCCGTGAGCAGATGCGGGTCCAGGGACTTCGCACGCCGACCGCGACAAGCTTTGGCGGGTTCTATCACGCGCTCCGCGCTCGGGCCGGGCTGACGGGGAAGTAGGGCTCCCGGTCGGGCCGGCCTAGACCTCGGAACGATCGCCTCCATCTCCGGGGGCCGGACCTTCCTCTTCGTCAGGGGGATCGGTGGACGTCGCCCGGCCGTCGAACACCCCGGTCGGAGGGCGCCCGGCGTCGCGTCGAGATCAAACCTTCTATCGGTGAAAGTTCGCCGACCCGTGCTGCGAGAGAGTCCTCACGAGCACCGGTTTCCGTGCGCCGCCCTCTCGCGAAGCGCGCCTGATGCTCGCGTATCCGGGCCGAC
Source organism: Thermoplasmata archaeon (assembly GCA_030043545.1). Classification (GTDB taxonomy): domain Archaea; phylum Thermoplasmatota; class Thermoplasmata; order Lutacidiplasmatales; family UBA184; genus Lutacidiplasma. Next base: position 1,809 of record JASHXM010000174.1, read on the forward strand.
GTTTTCGAGTGCGCGGCACCGCGGCTTCGGGTCGATTCGGCGAACGTTCGAGCCCGGCCGCTGACCTCCGCCGGGGCGTCCCGAGGCTATCCTTGAAGCGAGGAGCTTTCCGCCGGAAGGCATTCTCCGGGTCGGGTCGTTCTCTGCGGAGTCGGTCAGCAGTTCGATGGCGGGATGGGGCGTCCAATCGCGAGCGACGGCACGCCGGTCTCCTCGCAGAACGGTGCACTGGTCGTTCTGGGTCGGGCTGCCCTTCACGGCGGCCGGGTGGGCACTTCTGTTCGCAGGGATCTGGTACATCGGAGTCGCCGCACTCGGCATCGGGGCGTTCCTTCTGTATCTGGGCATGGTCGTCTATCGGCCGTACCGACCCTCTACGGTCGGCGAAGAGCCAAGTTAGGGCCGACTCCGGCGGATCGCTCGACTCGCCGTCCCGCGAGGAAGTCTCCAGAGCACCGCGGCCGAAATCAGTCCGGTAGCGTACCGCCGACTAGGGAGGGACGGCCCCATAGAGCGTCGCCGCTTCCCTCCGGCCTGAGGTCGCCAGATCGGGGGCGGGCGCGCGTTAGATTTAATACGCATTAGTGCGTATTATTGCCTGTCATGGGTCCGGCCGTACCGCACCGGGGAGCCCACCGCTGTCTCGCGCGCCGGTGCGGCCACCCTGACTCCGACCACGTCCCCACGCCCGAACTCGCCGCCCACGACGAGCTCGTAATTTGGTGCGCCCAGTGTCTTCGCCACGAGGGCCGGATCGTCCCGTCCCGGGTCGTCCGGCACCGTCCCGCGCCCCGGGTCGCCACGGCGCGGGGCGGCCCCCTCCCGTGGCTGTCGCTCTGACCGGCGATCCTGGTGCCGTTCGCGCCGGTCCGACGCTCAGGC
>JASHXM010000021.1 GCA_030043545.1 Thermoplasmata archaeon
CGCCGCCGCTCCCCGATCTCCACGAGCAGCGCGTCGAGGGTCCGGGCGTGGAGCCGATGGTCCTGGCCGAGGACGTCGATCACGCGGGCGAACCGGGCGAACTTGGCGAGATGGTAGGCGACGTCCCGGGTGACGTAGAGGCTCGTCCCGTTCCCCCGGCGTACGACGACCCGGTTCGACTCCTTCGGGAGGCCGTAGCCGGCGGCGTCGATCGCGAGCGCCCCGTTCTCCTCCGTCACGGCGTGCGGGGCGCCGGCGAGCCGGCCGAGCACGCGGTCGACGGCCCCGTCGGCGAGGAACCCCGACTCCCAGACGAACTCGTCGAACCCGATTCCGAGGCGCGCGAGCGAGGCGAGCATCCCGTCGAGGATCGCCTGGGTGAGCTGCCGGTGCTCCGGCGGCGCCTCCCCACGCTCGATCCGGGCGACAAGGTCAGCGACCTCGGCCTGGGCATCGGGATGCTCCTTCAGGTACGCGCTCACCGCGGGGTACGGCCGTCCGCGGTGGGCGTCCGGCTTCTCGCCGGGGGTCTCCTTGCCGTCCACCGCGTCGCGGACCGACGGGGGCCAGGCCGCCCGCGGCTTCGACCAGATCCACGTGATCATCGCCGCCTGCCGACCCATGTCGTCGACGTAGTACTGCGTCGTCACCGGAACGCCGGCGGCCCGGAGCGCCCGGGCGAACGTGTCCCCGATGATCGCGTTGCGGACCCGACCGATGTGGAACGGCCCCGTCGGGTTCGCGCTGGTATGCTCGACGCACGCCGTCGAGCTCGACGCGGTCCACTTCCCGAAGTCGCTTCCGCGCCCGAGCGCGGCGTCGAGCGTGCTCCGCGCGAGCGCGGCGTCGTCGATCCGGATGTTGACGTAGGCCGCGCTGGCGGTCGCCCCGCCGACACCGGACGGCGCGGTGAACGCCGCCGCGATCGCCGCGGCGAGCTCCGCCGGAGTTCGGCCGACCCCGGCGGCGAGCCGATGGACGGGGAACGCGACGTCGCCGGAGGCGGTCGACTCGAGGGTGAGGTGATCGCCGACCGCGGAGGTCGGGACCGGCGCCCCGGCCTGCTCGGCGGCGGCCGACAGGGCCTGCGAGATCCGATCGAGGAACGGACCCCATGGGTCGACGGCGGGGACGGAGTCCGTCGGATCCGATGCCATCGTCCCTCGGCGGCGGGAAGCGCTTTAGCGGGGGTCCCGATTTAACGTTCCCGATGACCGGAACGGTGCTCGTTCGGTACGGCGAGCTGGCGCTCAAGTCGCCGCCGGTCCGGCGGGAGTTCGAGTCCGCGCTCCGCCGGAACCTCCTCGACCAGTTCGTCCGCGCCGGCCGGTCGGCCCGGCTTCGCTCCGATCGCGGGCACCTCTACCTCGACGCCGACGACCCGGGCGCGGCGGTGCGCCTGGTCCGCCGGGTCTTCGGCGTCACCTCGGCGAGCGTGGCGGAAGAGGTACCGACCGATCGCGCCGTGATCCGGGACCGTCTCCTCGCGCTCTCCGACGCGCGGTTGACCGCCGGGAGCTCGTTCGCCGTCCGCGCGCGCCGAACGGGGCAGCATCCGTTCACCAGCCAGGAGCTCGCCCGGGATCTCGGCGGCGACGTGCTCGAACGCCATGCCGACCGGGGGCTGCGCGTCGACCTCGACCACCCGCAGGTCGAGCTCCACGTCGAGGTGCGCGGCCCCCGCACGTACCTCTACTTCGATCGCGAGGACGGACCCGGCGGCCTCCCCCTCGGGGTGGCGGGCCGCCTCGTCGCGCTCGTCGACGGGGCGCGCGGGGCGGTCGGCGCGTTCCTGATGATGAAGCGCGGGTGTCGTGTCGCGCTCGTCGCGCCGCCGACCGGGGCTCCGTTCGTCGACCCGGTGCTCGCCCGGTTCGACCCGGCCGCCGTCGTGGTGCGCGTCGACGGGACCGCCTCCGCGTGGAACGGGGCGCTCGCCGACCTCGCCGACCGGACGCACGCGGATGGTATCGTCGTTCCGTGGACCGTGGAGGCGCTCGCCGACCGACCGGAGCGTTGGGGCGACCGGGTCATCTTTTCTCCGACGGTCGGTTTGACGGACGGAGAGGTCGACGCCCGATGGACGACGATCGCGCGGCTCGCGGAGTGACCCAGCGGCGGCTCGAGGCGGCGGCCGATCCGCCTCCCGTCCCGACGCAAAACCCCGCCCCGGCGCCCGGGACCTCCACGGACCCTCCACCCGACCCCGCGGCGGCGCTCCGCGAACGCCAGGCGCGGTGGGCCGCCGAGCGGGCCCGGTACGACGCCGCACACCGGCGGGCCCAAGGGCCGACCGGGTAGGTTTAAAAGCCGCGCCCGGGTGGGCGGCGCCCGGACCGATGCCGATCTTCACCGTCGAGGGGTCGTTCTACGCCCGCCGGGGCTACTGGCAGCGGTTCACGAAGCGCCACGAAGCGGAGTCGGCCGCGATCGCCCGGGAGTGGGCGCTCTCGGAGATCGGCGGCTGTCACCACGTGAAGCGCCACCAGATCCGGGTCGACTCCGTCTCCGAGGCCGCCGCCGCATGAGC
>JASHXM010000175.1 GCA_030043545.1 Thermoplasmata archaeon
GCCCGGGATCAGCGGGGCGATAGCCACTGCGCCGATTGCGGCACCGAGTATCGACTGGCCGACGACCGCGACCGGGGGCCGACCCTCGTTGGCGTAACCGGAAAGGAGGAAGTAGAGGCCGACCGCGAGCGGCGCGCCGACGACCGCGAGCCATCCGGCGCCCGCCACCCCGCTCAGACGATGGCCCCCCGCGATCGCGACCGTCCCGCCGACCAGGCTGAGCGCGAGACCGGCCACGAACCCGGCCCGGCCGAGCGACCGCCGCGGACCGACGAACAGCGTGGCCGCGATCAGCGGCGTCACGACGACGTCCCCGATCAGCGAGAGGAGCGCCGCGTCGACCGGGCCCGCGAGGTACGTCGCGGCCAGCACCGACAGCTGGGTCGCGAGCATCAGCGCAACGCGAAGCCACGCCCCCGGCTCGGTGAACAGCCGGGCCATCGCCCCGCCGCGGCCCGTGACGACGGCCGTGGCCGCGAACGCGACCCCCCCGACGACGAACGGGTAGACGAGCACGGCCGAAGGGGCGGTCTGGGGCGTTCCCCAGAGGACAAAGACGTAGTACGACGCCCAGCCGAGGCCCGCGCCGAGGGCGAGAGCGACGGAGCCCGCTTGCCGGCGGCCGCGGGAGACGGCCGGGCGATCGTCGGGGCGCGTGGCGTCGGTCGGCACGAACTCCCCGGGGACCGCTCGCTCGGGTTACGAGTACCCGTCGAACCGGAGCCCCAGTTCCGGCAGGGCGATACCGCGGCCGGGTGCGACCGTGCCGATCTCCACCGCGTCCGCCGCTCCCGTGCGGGCCAGCCGGGCCTGCACGGCCGGAACGGCGCGCGGGGCGACCACGAGGACGAACCCGACGCCCATGTTGAACGTCTGGAACATCTCGCGGGTCGAGATCCCTCCCCGGTCCTGCAGCCAGCGGAACAGGTCAGGGACCCGCGGCCAGCGATCGAGACGGAATTCGACCTGCGGCGCCAGTCGAACCAGGTTGCGCACTCCGCCCCCCGACAGGTGGGCGAGTCCGTGGACTCCCGGAACGTCGGCGACCGCGTCGACCGGCTCGGTGTAGGTCCGCGTCGGGCGGAGCAGTTCGACGCCGAGCGGTGCGCGCTGTCCCGGCCGCGGTCGTCGGAGGTGGATCCGCCCCTCGTCGAGGACCCGTCGGAGGAGCGTGAATCCGTTCGCGTGGAACCCCGAGGAGGGGATGCCGACGAGGCGGTCGCCCGGACGGATCCGACGGCCGGTCACGGGAACCCGCCCGCCCGGGAAGAAGCCGATCGCCGTCGCCCCGAGGTCGATGCCGTGCACGAGGTCGGGCACGACCGCGGTCTCTCCGCCGAGCAGCGAACAGCGGGCGGCCCGGAGGCCCCGTCCGATCCCCCGTCCGATCGCGGCGAACCGAGGGGGGTCGGGCCGGGCGCAGACGACGGTGTCGACGACGCCGGCGGCCCGGGCGCCGACCGCCGCGAGGTCGTTGACGTTGATCGCGACCAGATCCTCCCCGACCTCCTCCCACCGACCGAGGCGGTCGGCGAGCAGCACCTTGGTGCCGACCGTATCGGTCGTGGCCGCGATCGTCGTCGGACCGATCCGGATCAACCCGGCGAAGTGCCCGGGGAGGGGGATCGGCACTCCGTGGTCGGCCGGGGCGGTCCCTCGGCTCGCGCGGAGCAACGCCGAGAGGGCCTCGGTCACCGCCGAGCGATCGACCCCGCTCGCCCGATAGGTCCGGGTTCTCGGGGCGCGCCGACGGGAGGTCACGCCCGATGCAACGGACGGCGGAGAAAACCCCTTTGGCGCGCCCCGCCGACCTCTTTACGCCGGGTCGTGTCCGCCCGAAGATGCGACGCTCCCGCGCCGGCCGCTCCGCCGCTCCGGCGGCGTCGGTCGTCGTGGCGGGACGGACGCTCCTGCGGGGGCGGCTCACTCCGATCGAGGTCGGCATCGACGACGACGGGTGGATCGTCTCGGTGGCGCGGTCGACCGCCGGCGCCCGGCGCGTCGACTTCGGGGAGGGAGTGATCGTCCCGGCGGCGACCGACCTCCACGTCCATTTTCGCGAGCCCGGGGGCGACGCAGAGTCGATCGCCACGGGAACCGTCGAGGCCGCGCTCGGCGGCATCGCCGCGGTCGGCGAGATGCCGAATACCGTCCCGGTGATCGATCGGGTCGACCGCCTCGAGGAGAAGGCCGCGCGCGTTCGGGGTCGGGCGGCGGTCGACGTCCTGCTGTACGGGACCCCGACGGGGCGCGCCGATCTGGGCGACCTCGCGGGAGCCGTCGGGGCGATGAAGGTCTTCATGAGCCCGACCTCCGGCATCGAACGGGTGCCGGGTCCGCGGGAGCTTCCCGCCTGGCTCGAGGCGCTCCGCCCGTACGACCTCCCGATCACGGTCCACGCCGAGGAGCCGACCGAGTTCCGCGACGGACCGCCGGCCACCGACCCGTCCGGATGGGACTCGTCGCGCCCACCGCGCGCTGAGCGCGCGGCGCTCGCGCGGCTCGGCGCCGCCTCGCCGTACCTCCGACTGCACATCGCCCACGTCACGCTCGCGGAGTCGGTCGCCGCCCTTCGGGCGGACGGACGATCCTTCGAGGCGACGCCGCATCACCTGCTCCTCTCCGACCGGTCCGGGCGCGATGCCCGGTTCAAGGTGAACCCGCCGCTGCGTCCCGAGCGAGAGCGAGCCGCGCTGTGGGCTGCGTTCGCGCGCGGGGAGGTGCCGTGCCTCGCGAGCGATCACGCTCCGCACTCGGCCGCCGCGAAGGAGGGCCCGTTCGACACGGCCCCGAGCGGGATGCCCGGGGTCGAGACGATGGTCCCGCTGATGCTCGCCCGGGTGCGGGCGGCCGAGCTCTCCCTCGAGGTGCTGCAACGGTCGGCGTGCGACCGGCCGGCCCGGTGGTTCGGACAGCCGCTCGGCCGGATCGCTCCCGGCCACCGCGCGAGCTTCATGGTGGTCGACTTTCGGCGCCGCACCCGGGTCGACGGCCGCCGCCTTCACGCGCCGTGCGGCTGGAGCGCCTTCGACGGGCACGAGGCGATCTTCCCGCGAGAGCTGTGGAGGAACGGCGTGCCGATCGCCCGCGACGGCGAGTTCATCGGCCGTCGGGACGGGACGGTGGTGGCGCCGGAGTTCTCCGCGGCCGCCCGCCGTCGCGCGGGCCGACCGGACCTCTCGAGCTAGGTAGTCGGTTACACCGGCGGCGCGGGTTCGGACGGCGCCGGTCGGGACCGCCGTCGAGGCGGCCACCCCGGCGTCAGGACGCCGGCGACGAGCAGCGCGAGGTAGACGACGCCAACCGCGATCGCACCGATCAGGACGTAGTCGAAGACGTGGAAGTACGACGAGATCAGCTCCCAGTGGGCTCGGAGCATGAACCCCGCGTACAGGAGGACGAGCGCGAACGGGGTCATCCCGGCCAGCGTGTAGATGCCGAACCGGATCGGGGGCATCCGCGCCGTCCCCGCGGGGTAGCTGATGTAGCTGCGGACGACCGGGATGAGGCGAGCGAT
>JASHXM010000176.1 GCA_030043545.1 Thermoplasmata archaeon
GATCAGGCGGGAGGCGGCCCAGCACATCTGCCCCGCGTTACCGAAGATCCCTCCGGCGACCGCCCGAGCGGCCCGGTCGAGGTCGGCGTCGGGGAAGACGACCACCGGGCTCTTCCCGCCGAGCTCGAGCGTCGCCGGGACGAGCCGTCGGGCGGCCGCTTCCGCGATCCGCCGCCCGACCTCGAGGCTTCCGGTGAACGACACCGACGCGCACCGGGCGTCGGCGATCAGCGCGTCCCCGACCTCACCGCCCGGGCCCGGGACGACGTTCAGGATCCCGTCCGGGATCCCCGCCTTCGGCGCGAGGCGGGCGAACGCGAGCGCCGTCAGCGGCGTGCGGGAGGCGGGCTTCAGCACGACCGCGTTCCCCGCCGCCAGCGCCGGGGCGACGGAGCGGATCGCGAGGAGCAGCGGGTAGTTCCACGGGGCGATGTGGACCGTGACGCCGAGCGGCTCGCGGACGGTGTAATCGAGCCGCGGGCCGGGGACGGGGATCGTCTCCCCTTCGATCTTGTCGGCGAGACCGGCGACGTACTCGAGGGTCCGGACGATGAATCCGAGGTCGATCCGCGACTCCTTGAGCGTCTTGCCCATGTTCCGCGTCTCGAGCCGCGCGAGCTCCTCCTGCGACTCCTCGACGAGCCGCGCGAGCCGGAACAGCGCCTTCGTCCGCTTCGCCCCGTCGTCGCCGGACCACCCCGAGCTCCGGAACGCCGCGTCGGCGACCTCGAGGGCGTGGCGCGCGTCGTCCCGCGTCCCGACCGTCACCTCGGCGATCGGCCGGTTCGTCGCCGGGTCGAGGACGGCCTCGCGGGGGCCGGTCGCCTGCTCCTGTCCTCCGATCACCGGGCCGAACCGCGCGACGTCGGCGCTCGCCATCGGGCCGCGCGACGCGCTCGGCCCAGATATCGGTTCGGGCGCGCGCTACGGTCGGACCGCGTACGCCCGTCCCTTCCACGTGACCGGCCGCCGCCGGAGGCCGCGGACGAGGCTGTCGGCGTAGACGGCGACGTAGAAGCCGACCGCGACGGGGTAGAGCAAGCCGTACGCCGCGGGGCTCCCGACCGCCCGGGCGAAGGCGACGTGCTTGCCGAACAGCGCGACCCACAGGATCGCCCCGAGGGCGGTCGCGGCCAGGCTTCCGACCGCGATCCCGACCGGTAATAGGCCGAGCGGCAGCCAGAACAGCCCGACGAGCCCGGCGATCGCGCCGGCGAGCCGCGCCGCCGAGAACTCCGTGCCGTGCGCGTTCTTGACGAGCCCCTCGAACATCTCGTGCCGGTCGCGGTACATCCGGGTCGTCGCGAGGCCCGGCGCCCACGCGAGCCGAAGCCGGGCCCCCGCGGCCCGGAACCGTTGGGCGAGCGCGATGTCCTCGAGGACCGTTCCCCGGACCGAGGCGTGGCCGCCGATCGCCTCGTAGTCGGTCCGTCGGACCAGCCAGCATTGGCCGTTCAGCAGCGCCGAGCGCGCGCGGTCGCGGTTCGTCCGCGGGGCGCGGAACCGGGTGAGCACGCTCTGGACGTAGAACGGGAGGACCAGCCGCTCCCACCGCCCGACCATCTCGAGCGTCGGGGCGACCGACACCGCGGCCGCGCGCTCCCGCTCCGCCCAGGCGACGACGGTCCGGACCGCCGTGGGGGCGAGCCGGACGTCCGCGTCCAGGAACAGCAGCCAGTCGCCGTGCGCCGCCCGGGCCCCGACGTCGCAGGCGAAGTTCTTCCCGACCCAGCCGGCCGGCAGCGGCGGCTCGTCGATCGCCCGGACCGTCCCGGCCCGGCGGGCGATCTCCTCCCGGGTGCCGTCGGTCGACCCGCCGTCGACGACCACGACCTCGAGCCCCGGGTACCGCTGCGCGGCGAGCGCATCGAGCGTCGCCGGCAGATCGGCGACCTCGTTGCGACAGGCGATGACGACCCCGACCGTCGGGAGTGGCCCGGCGTCCGCGACCCCGGGCGGCAGGGGATCGAGGCGCGGCATCTGGTACGCGAACAGGATCGCGACGCCCTGGGCGAGGAGGACGACGATCGCGGCGACGACGAGGACGGCGAGCGCGAGCAGGGGGAGCACGGGCCGCCCCAGTCCGCCGTTAATAAAGACGTGGCTTCCGCCGACCGGAGCGCGCCCGATGGCGACCGTCGAGCACCCGAGGATCAAGCCCGGGACGCTCGAGGACCGGCGGTACCAGGCGTCGATCGCCGACGCGGCGGTCGATCACAACACGCTCGTCGTGCTCCCGACGGGCCTCGGCAAGACGGCGATCGCGCTCCGGGTCGCCGCCGAGATGCTCCGACGGCGGCCGACCGAGTCGATCCTCGTCCTCGCCCCGACCCGACCGCTCGTCGTCCAGCACGCGCGGTCGTTCGGGGAGGCGGTGTACGCGCCTCCCCCGCTCGTGCTCACGGGGGCGATCGGACCGGATCGGCGGCGAGAGCTGGTGCGGCCGCCGCAGATCGTCGTCGCGACGCCGCAGGTCGTCGCGAACGACCTGCGGGAGGGCGGGTTCCCCCTCGGCTCGTTCTCGCTGCTCGTCTTCGACGAGGCGCACCGGGCCGTCGGCGACTACCCGTACGTCGCGATCGCCCGGGCGAACCGCTCCGGCCCGGGCGCGCGGGTGCTCGCGATGACCGCCTCCCCGGGGAGCCGCCTCGATCGCGTGGCCGGGGTGTGGTCGAACCTCGGGATCGAGCGGTTCGAGTACCGGACCGAGCTCAGCCCCGACGTCGCCCCGTACCTCCAGGGGATCGGGGTGGAGACCGTGCCCGTCACGGTCCCGCCCGAGGTCCGCCATCTCGCGATCCTCCTCCGGGCCGCCGTCGGGCGCCAGACCGAGACGCTCCAGCGCCTCGGCCTCCTCGCCGCGGGGGAGGCGAACCGGCGGTCGCTGCTCGAGGTCGGCGTTCGCCTCCACCGGCAGATCGGGGCGGCCCGCGCGTCCGGCGACTCCGGCGGCGCGGCCCTCTGGCAGGCCGTCACCGCGCAATCCGTGGCGATGAAGGGACTGCACGCGCTCGAGCTGATCGAGAGCCAGGGGGTCGACGCGCTCCGGGACTTCCTCGCCCGTCAGCGCCCGGTCGCCGGGCGGCGGGCGACGCCCGCCCAGCGGGCGTTCCTCGGGGACGAGGACGTCGCCCGCGTGACGACGAGCCTCGCCTCGCTCGACGTGGAGCACCCCAAGCTCGCCCGGGCGGTCGAGATCGTCCGCGAGGAGCTCACGCGGGTCCCGTCCGCCCGGGCGATCGTCTTCTCCCAGTACCGGCAGACGGTCGACCGGCTCGTCGAGGAGCTCGACCGCCTTCGCGACCCGAACGTCCGGCCGGCGCGGTTCGTCGGCCAGGCCGACCACGGACCGACCCCGGGGCTCTCCCAGAAGGAGCAGATCGCGCTCCTCGACCGGTTTCGGTCGGGCGAGCGGAACTGCCTCGTCGCGACGTCGGTCGCGGAGGAGGGACTCGACATCCCGGCGACCGACCTGGTCGTCTTCTACGAGCCGATCCCCGACGTGATCCGGACGATCCAGCGCCGGGGCCGGACCGGCCGGGCCCGGGCGGGCCGCGCGGTCGTCCTCGTCGCGGAAGGGACGCGCGACGTCGGCCTCCAGCGGGCGGCCTCCGCCCGCGAACGGCGGATGCACGACCTGCTGGAGCGCGTCGAGGCGGACGCGCGCCAGGGGCGGCTCCCCGGGCCCCCCGCGGGCCGACCGGTCCAGCGTCTCCTCTCGGAGTTCCGTTAACGGCCGGTGCTGCCGAACCCGCCCTTCCGCGACGCGACCGGCCGCACGCGGCCGAGCCGGAACGCGGTCGGGAGATCGTCGACGAGCCGCACCTGACCGATCCGATCGCCGACCTCGATCCGATACCGGCCGTCCTTGAGGAACGTGAGCGGCACCCGTACCTCGCCCGAGTAGTCCCGGTCGATCGTGCCGGGGGCGTTCGCCATCAGCACGCCGCGGGCCGCGAGCCCGCTGCGGGGCCGTACCTCGAGGAACGTGCCGGCGGGCGCCCGCATCTTGAGGCCGGTGCGGACGAGCGAGACCTGCCCCCGGACCAGCTCGACCGCCTCCGCAGCCGCGAGGTCGAAGCAGGCGGACCCCTCGGTCGCCCGGACGGGGAGGGCGACGCGCGCCGCCCCGTCGACCCGTTCGACGGTCACCGCCTTCCTCCGGGCCGGCATCGGCCGGCCGAGCCGACC
>JASHXM010000177.1 GCA_030043545.1 Thermoplasmata archaeon
TCCCCGCCTCGTCGCGGAGATCCTCGGCGAGGGGCGCAAGTTCGGCGTGCGGCTCCTGCTGGCGACCCAGTTCCCGGAGCGCCTCGCGCCCGAGCTCGAGTCCGCCGTACGTGGCACCGTCCGGGAGTTCGTCGCGTTCCGCGTCCCACCGCCGGGCGCGCCCAGCGCGGGACGGTGGCTCGGGGTCGACGACCCCCGAGCCCGACGGGCCCTCGTCGACCTCGCGGTGGGCCAGGCCGTCCGTCGGGACGCCGACGACCTCACCCCGCGCCCGATCGCGCCCGCCCCCACGCCGCCGACGGACGGGCACGACGCGTGGCGGGCTTCCGTCGAGGCGTCGGCCGAGGAGTTCGGCGCGGCCGACGCTCGGTCGCCGCGACCGCGACTGGCGGAGGCCGCGCTGGAGCGTCTCCTGCTGGCGATCCTCGGCGGCGAGGAGCTCGGACACCCGCTCGCGTGGGGGTCGGTGGCGGCGTCCGCCGCTCGACTCCCCGGCCCGGCCGTCGACGAAGCGGTGATCGTCGACCGCCTCGGCGTCGCGGTCCGCCAGCGGCTCGTGATCGTCGGGGACGATGGGGTACGCCTCACCGCCGCGGGAGAACGGCGCATCGGGCTCCGCAGCACCACGGGCGCCGCGCGCGAAGGGACCGAGCACCGCGCGCTCCTGCTGGCGACGTTCCGCATCTTCGCCCGGCACGGCCAGGCGCTCGAGATCGTCCCGCAGGGGCGGTTCGACACCCGGCTGCCGGACGGACTGTTCCGCCAGCTGCCGGCCGCGGCGCGGGCCGGACCTCCCGGCGCCCTCGCCGAGGCGATCGACGCCGTGCGCCGGGGATGGGCGTGGCGGGCGTTCGGGGGCCGGGATGTCCACGTGGAGGCCGAGGTCTCCGGAGCCGACCGCCCCGCCCGCATCCGCCGGGGGGTCGCGAAGGCCCGGGCCCGCGGCGCGTACGCGCTGTTCGTCGTCTCCGACGCGGCCCGTGCCGCGCGCATCCGTCGCGTGCTCCGAGCGATCGCCGCGGGCCGCGGCGACGCCAGCGTCTGGACGCTCCGGCTCCCGGGCGCCGACCCACCGACCGAGGCCGACCCCCGAACGTAAGTCGCCGGGACCGATCGGCCGGCGTGCGACTGTTCGTGGCCGTCGAGGTGCCGGGCGCGGCGGGAGCTCCCGCGGCTCCGGCCCACCTGACGCTCCGGTTCCTCGGAGAGGTCGGGCCGGAGCGGGTCGGCGGGATCTCCGAGCGTCTCACCGCGGTGGCGAGGGACCACCCGCCGTTCGAGATCCGGATCGAAGGCGTGGGGGCGTTCCCGAACCGCCGGGCGCCGCGGATCGTGTACGTCGGGGTCACGCAGGGCGCGACGCGACTCGGCACGCTCGCCGAGGCGGTCCGCGCGGTGCTCCGGGACGAAGGGGAGCCGGAGCGGGACCGGGCGTTCCTGCCCCACCTGACCCTCCTGCGCGTCCGCTCCGCCGACGACCGCCGCGCGGCCGCACGCCTGCTCGAGGACCCTAACGCCGCCCCCCCTCCGCGCGACGTTCGGGTCGATCGGCTGCTGCTGAAGGCGAGCGAGCTCCGACCGGGCGGTGCGGTCCACCGGACCGTCGCCGACGTTCCGCTCGGCGCGGGGGACGGTGGGGCCCGCTAGTCGGCCGGACCGCGGGTCCGATCCGCGACGAGCCGCCTCCAGAGGTACAGCGTCGCGTAGCTGCCCCAATCGGGGTAGCGGCGATCGGCCCATCGGCGCGCCGTCTCTTCCGACGCACGTCGTGGGATCCCCGCGTATCGCTCGAGGGCGACCCGGAGCCCGAGGTCGCCGGCGACGAAGACATCCGGACGTCCGGCGCCGCGGAGCAGGACGTTCTCCGCCGTCCACCGCCCGACGCCGGGGAGCTCCTCCAGCTCAGCCCGCGCCGATCCCAAGTCGAGCCGGGCGTACCGGTCCGACGGGGGCGCCCCGTCCGACGCCCACCGCGCCAGCCCGATCATCGCCCGGGACTTCGCTCCGCTCAGGCCCGCGCTCCGCAGCGACTCCGGACCCGCCGCGAGGAGTCGGGTCGGGGACGGAACGCACGGGACGTCGACCCCATCGGCCCTCAGCGGTTCGCCGAACGTCCGGATCAGGCGGCCTTTGATCGTGTTCGCCGCGGCGACCGACAGTTGCTGTCCGATGACCGAGTGGAGCAGCGACTCGAACAGGTGGGCATCGCGGGGGACCCTCAGCCCCCGGAACCGACGGACCGCCGGGCCGAGCGCCGGCTCGCCGCGAGCGAGTCGGTAGAACCGCTCGATCGGATGGTCGAGGGAGAACAGCGCGCGCACGGCGGCCCGCGCCGCCGCGGGGCCGGCCCCCCAGGCGTCGATCCGCCACCGGTCGCCGTCGGGTTCGACGGCCAGGACCCACGGGCGGTCGGGCGGGCCCCACGCCCGCAACAGCCGTCGCCCGTCCGCGGCAAAGACGAGCGAGCGCGACGAGAACTCGAGCTGGTCCCGCTCCGCCGGGAGCGAGGCGAGCCGAGGCGGTGCGAGCGACGTGCGGCACGACCGACTCACGCCCGCCCGTGCCGGAGGAGCGCAAGACGGTGCGGGTCACATTCCACGCGGCGGGCCGGCGTCGGGGAGGTTAAACGGGGCGCCGCCGTCACCGGACCGCCCTCGACCGCCCGAGGGCTCGGGGGGGCCGTGGCGAGACGACGGTGGGCCGCGTCCGCAGCGCTCGTGCTGATCGGCGCGCTGTTCGCGGTCCCGGTGGGCGTCGGGCACGCCGCCCCGTTGACCCCGGCGTCGATCGCCCCCCGCCCGATGGTCGTCTATCCCCCGGCGTGCAACGCCTCGTTGGCCGCCGATGCGCCGACCGGAACGCTGGCGGTCGACGGGGGCCCGCTCGCCCACAACTCGACCGTGATCTCCGGTAAACGGCTCGTGTACAACTTCTACTACACCCAGGAGGCCCTCGACTCGAAGAACCTCTCGCTGGTCGCGCGCGGCTGCCTCCCCGGATCGCGGACCGCGGTGACCGCGTCGAACGGGTCGTTCGCGTTCCCGGCGTTCTGGACGGGACTGAACTGCTCGTGGAGCCCGAGCGAGTGCCTCTTCCGCGCGGGCCCGTACGTCCCGATCGGATTCTCGGACGAAGGGACGGTCCCGGCGGGGTATGCCCTCTCGTCGTCCGGCGGACCGTCGCAGTTCTCGGTCGACTTCGTCTACAAGCTCGCGAGCCTCGGCCTAGAGCCCGCCGGACCGGTCGTCACGGTGTCGACCTCGGCGCCGACGGTCCTGCGGGCCGAGCCGCTGATGGCGAACGGCTCGGTGAGCCCGATCACTCCCACGTACAGCTGGACGCTCAACGGCAGCGGCTGGTCGTTCGTCGCCCCGTCGACCGCCGAGACGGCGACGGTGGTCGCCGCCCCGGGCGCCGGCCCGGCGACCGTCTCGGTCTCCGCGACGGCGACGGTCGGCAAGGTCGTCTACGATCCGCCGACGGTCCGGGCGACGCTCGTCGCGGAGCCGACGACCGTCGAGGAGGCGGGACTCGCCCGGACGACGGTCGACGCGGGCGTGCCGATCGCCGCCGCGTGGACGGCAACGGGGGCGGCGGGCTACGCCTACTCGTCGACGGTGACCCCGGGACTCGGGGCCGCCCCGGTCGCGGGGAGCTGCGCCACGAACGCGTCGGGCATCGGGTCGGTGGAGCTGAACTGCACCGCGTCGCTCATCTTTCCCTCCGCCGGGATCGCCCAACCGACGCTCCGCGTGACGAACGGCTTCTCGGCCGACGTCTGGCGGTTCCCGAACGTCCTCATCGATCCGCTCCCCACCGTCTCCGTCACGCCCGCCCGACCGGTCGGCTACGCCGGCGCGCCGGTCCCGCTCGTCGTCGTCGCCCCGAACGGCACCGGGACCGGGCCGTACTCGGAGGCGTGCATCGCCGACGCCTCCGGCCCCCCGATCTGCGACCGATCCGCCGGACCGGTCTGGTCGTTCGATCCGACGTTCGTGACGCCCGGCAACCGGTCGTTCCGGGCCTGGGCGATCGACGCCGACGGCGAGAACGGCTCCGCCGCGTTCACGCTCGAGGTCGTCCCGCCCCTGGCGGTCGGCGCGATCGCGGGGAACGCGTCGTCGTCGGTCGGTGTGGCCGACGACCTCGCGTCCTCGATCGTGGGAGGGGCCCTGCCGCTCCGATACTGGTGGAATGCCTCCGGTGTCTCCGGCTCCGTCCTCGAAGGGTCGTCCGCGGGCGACGGCCCTGTCACCGTCGCCTTCGTCCCGTCGATGGCAGGGACGGTGACGGTCTCGCTCACCGTCGAGGACGCGCTCGGGAAGGTCGTCGAGGTCCGACGGCTCCTCTCGGTCTCCGCCGCGCCGGCCACCGAGCTGGTGGCGGTCGACCGACCCCCGGCGTCCGCGGTCGCCGCCGGGGCGGCGTTCGGGCTCGCGTTCGCCGCCGTTGACGGCGGTGGGGTGATCGTCCCGGCGTTCGCCGCCCCGGCGGTCGTCGCGCTCTCCGGCGCGGGCGCGGGAGACGGCGTCCGGGTGAACGCGTCGGGGATCGGGCCGGTCCCGTCCCTCGGCGGCGGAGAGTTCGCCGTGCCGGCGGCCGCCTGGATCGACGGCGTGCTCACCCTCTCGCTGTCGACGACGAGCGCCGGCGATCTCGCCATCGCGCTCGAAGGGGCCGCGCTCCCACGCGGTCCGGGCCCGTTCACCGTGGTCGTCGACCCCGACACGGCCCACCTCCGCGCGTACGCCCCCGAGGTCGCGGTCGGCGGAACTCGAACGAACTCGAC
>JASHXM010000178.1 GCA_030043545.1 Thermoplasmata archaeon
TTTCGGACACCACGGTGACCCAGGTCACCACCTGCGGTGCACCGCATTCAGCGGTGTTCGACCAAGCCAACGGTGACGTGTACGTTCCGTGTTGGCAGGGCGGAGTCACCGTCTTGACAGGCACAGGGTCGGTTGTGACCACCCTTACCGTCGGGTCGACTCCTATGTACGGGGTTTGGGATCCCGCGAACGGCTACGTTTACATCTCAAACACGAACTCGGAATCCCTCAGCATCATCAGCGGCACGACGGTCGAGGGGACTGTTGCCGTCGGAACCTCACCGGGCCTGCCTGTGTACGACTACGACAATCAGTGCGTCTACGTACCCAACTATGGTTCGAGCACCGTCAGCAAGGTCTGGGGGAGTTACTCGAGTCCTTCGACATTGACAATCTCCGTTGGGAGCGATCCGCAGTACCCTGTGTATGACCTCGCCAGTGGGTACGTGTACGTCTCGAATGCCGGAAGCGGCACCGTCTCGGTGATCTCCAACTCGAGCACCGCGGCGACCATTACGGTCGGGAGCACGCCGTTCTCGACGATTTACAGCGATCTCAACGGGACCGTCGAGGTGATCAACTATGGTTCGGGCGCGGTCGACATTCTGGGGGGGACCACGGCACTTGCTCCGGATTGGAGCAGTCTTTCCGTACAGCACACGCTTACGGTGTGGCGTGTCCAGATTATTCCCTACGAGTGTTCCGCGGTGGTCGAGGCGAAGTTCACCGAGAGCTCGGAAGACAACATGACTCTTACTTCGGGAACCACCGACACATGGAAGTTCCAGGCTCCCCCGACGGTTTCCGCGGTGATCTGGCAGGTCTCCACCACCTGTCCAAACCCCCCGGGCTCCGATATCGATTTCAACTCCGGAAGCGTGAATGTTCTCACGACCAGTGACTTCAACGGAGCTCCGGGGCACGACTACTCTTGGAATCCGCAGGCCACCCTGCCGGGATACCTCGGCTCGGACGCGACGGTCGAGTTCAATTTTCTCTGGAATTACTACTCCGACTCCAACGCCGTAGGAACTCTCAGCGAGGGATCGACCAACCTCTACCCCGATTACACCGAACTCGCCATCGAGATCGCCCACCTGTTCATCTACGTCGCAGGCGGCTAGGGCCTTCGCAAGCGCCGCCGGGAGCGGCCAGAGTCACCGAGCCCTCGGTTCCGGGGGGGTGATTCGCCATCCGAGACTAAGTCATAAGCCGGCCCAGCTAAGCTCGGAGGGTCCGCTAGACAATGGTACGATGTCGGCGCGCGGCGTAGGCCTCTCGGCCCGATCCGTCTGCAGGATTTGGTGACCCACGTGAGCAGCGCCGTTCCGACAGCCCCTCCAGGCTCTGCTGTACCGGCTGCCGCGAACTCGCCCAGTATACGATCAACCCCACAACGCTCGATCCCGGAGCTCGACGCAGAGGGGAACTACCGAGCCTGGGGTCGCCTTTCGTACACGATCATCGGAGTCTACCTCTTCTTCTTCGTCGCTGTCGTGCTCGTGATCGTCCCGCGCGAGTCCTCGACGTACTCCTGGGTGGCGTACCTGCTGGGCGGCATCATCGCGCTCCTCCTGCTCCGCTACGTCACGACCGGCTACACGATCAACGACACCCACCTACGCGCCTGGCGCCTCCTGGGCGGGAGTCGCATGCCGCTCGACGAGGTCCGGCGGATCGAGTTTTCGGCGCTACGGGATCTCGCCCCCTCCGCCGCGATGGCGGGGTCGGGCGGTTGGGGCTGGCACGGGCGCATGTGGAGTCCGATCGTCGGGAACTTCGACTCGATCTTCACCGATCCCGGCCAAGGGATTCTCGTCACCGGCGGCGAGCGTCCGCTGTACATCTCTCCGCGCGACCCGTCGGCGTTCGCGCGCGAGCTCTCCCGGCGGGTTCGCTCGTACACCGGGCCGCTCGAGGTCGACGCCGGTCGGCAGCCGGCGTAGTCGCTAGGCCCGCCCCGGGAAGGGGGTCCGGATCCCCGACGGTCCGGCTACAACCGGCCCAGAGGAACCGCTCGACCGTTCAA
The DNA here is from genome assembly GCA_030043545.1 of Thermoplasmata archaeon. Classification (GTDB taxonomy): domain Archaea; phylum Thermoplasmatota; class Thermoplasmata; order Lutacidiplasmatales; family UBA184; genus Lutacidiplasma. The sequence goes on from JASHXM010000178.1 coordinate 2,030, forward strand.
GGGGCCTCGCTGCCCAGGTCCTCGCCGGCGGAGGCTTCGCCGACCAGTCGAGCCCCGCAGTGTTGGCAGGTGTCCTGATCGAGCGAGGTCATCTGCCCGCACGCCTCGCACAACCGGCCGGGGAGCGGCGGGGGCATCGGTCCCCCGTAGTTCCTGCCGGAGGTCCAGAGTCCGCCCCGACCGGAGCGACCCCCTCCGAAGAGTGCCCCGATACCGCCCGGGATGGAGATGACGGCGACGAGCACCGCCCAGTCGTTGTGGAAGACGATCAACACCGAGATCCCGACCGCAATCGACACGAGGGCGGCCACCGCCTTCGCTTCGACCGTGCCGATCGCCCCAGCTCGCCGAGCGATGGGTCCGGTAGGATATCTGTTGTTCTCCCCCCACGCGCTCCGGATCGGCGCGCGTAGGTCCCCCCTCCCTGCCGGCTTCGGCGGCCCCAGCCCGTCGGGAAGGGCGACTCCGCCGACCTCTGAGTCGGGCGACCCTCAGGCCGCCGCGGTACGATCAGTACGTCGGAAGGGTCGGGTCCACCGTCTTGGCCCAAGCATTGATCCCGCCCTTGAGGTTCTTCACGTTGGAGAACCCGAGGTCGAGCAGGGTCCGGACGATCTCCGACGAGCGGCCACCCGAGCGACAGAAGACCACGATCGACCGAGCTTTCGTGAGCTCGTCCGTCCGTTCGGGCACCTCCGCCTTCGGGATCGTCACGGCGCCCGCGATCTGCGAGATCGCCCACTCCTCCGGCTCTCGCACATCGAGCAGCAGCGGGGGGTCCGAGCTGTCGAGCGCCGCCCGGAGCTCGACGGGGGAGATCTCCGGGAGGTCGGAGGGGGCCGACGACCCGGGGGCCGGCACGCCGCAGAATCCGGCGTAGTCGATCAGCCCCTTCTGCGTCGCCCGGGCGGAGCAGAGGACGCAGTTCGGGTCCTTCCGGAGCGCGAGCTCGCGGAACGACATCGCGAGCGCGTCGTACAGCAGCAGCCGTCCGATCAGCGGTTCGCCGAGGCCGAGCAGGAGCTTGACCGCCTCGGTCGACTGGAGGACGCCGACGACGCCCGGCAGGATGCCGAGGACCCCCGCCTCGGCGCACGACGGGACAAGGTCCGGCGGAGGGGGCTCCGGGTAGAGGCAGCGGTAGCACGGCCCGCGCTTCGCGTCGAAGACGCTCACCTGCCCTTCGAACCGGTAGATCGAGCCGTAGACGTTCGGTCGACCGGTGAGCACGCAGGCGTCGTTCACGAGGTATCGCGTCGGGAAGTTGTCGGTCCCGTCGAGCACGAGATCGTACTGGCCGACGATCTCGAGGGCGTTGGCCGACTCCAACCGAAGTTCGTGCGGGACGACCTTCGTCCCCGGGTTCACCCCGTGGAGCCGGTCGGTCGCCGCCCGGATCTTCGGGCGTCCGACGTCGGAAGTGTCGAAGAGGATCTGTCGCTGGAGGTTCGACAGCTCGACCGCATCGAAGTCGACGAGGCCGATCGTGCCGACGCCGGCGGCGGCGAGGTAGAGCGCCGCCGGCGCACCGAGGCCCCCCGTCCCGACGATGAGGACCCGGGCGGACCGCAGCCGCTCCTGACCGGCCCGCCCGATCTCCGGCAGCAGGAGGTGGCGGCTGTAGCGGCGGAGGTCGTCGCCGGTGAGCCCCGTCGCCGGCGGCGCCGGTGGGGGAGCCCGGGCGCGTCGGCCTCTCGCCGACGCCCCGCCGGCGATCGCCGGTACGATGGAGACGACGTCGCCGGGATGCACGGGAGTCGCCCCGCGCGTGTGGCTCCGGATGTCCTGGTCGTTCACGAACACCGAGACGAACGAACGGAGCGTGCCGTCGGGCCCGTAGAGGTGACGCCGCAGGCCCGGGTGCAGCGTGCAGAGCGCCTCGACCGCCTCCCCCGCGGTCGCGGCCTCGACCCGGACCTCCTTCGCGCCGCCCGCGAAGCCGCGGAGCGGGGTCGGGATCCGGACGGTGACCGATGCGGGACCGTCGGCAGCCGAGCTCGTCATCGGAGCCCGCTCCCGACCCCCGCGATCCGAGGGCCTCCGGCGACGAGCGGCACTTCGTGGAACTCGCGGCGGTCCGGGTCGAGCTCGAACGCCCCGACCGGGCCCCCGCCGCCCCGTCGGGAGGCGCCGACGATCACGTAGGCGTACCACGGCCAGGCGTGCTCCTGGTCGAAGCCCGACGGACGCGCGGGGTGATCCGGGTGGGAGTGGTAGAAGCCCGCGACCACGGCGCCGTCCTTCGCGGCGGACTCCTCGGCCCGACGCAGCTCTTCCGGCACGATCACGAACCTCCGCCGCCGCTCGCCGTCCGACCGGTTCTCCGCCGGGAGCCTCGCGCGGATCCGGCGGACGGGCGCGTCGGCCGAGTCGGCGTCCCCCAGCAGGAACCCGCAGCACTCCTCCGGATACTCCTGGTCGGCGTGACGATGGATCTGCTCGAGGACCGCGTCGGGGACGTCGAGCGCCTTCACGGGGAGACCTCCGGCTCGGCGTGGCCGCCGTCCGGCAGGATCGCCACGACGAACGACCCCGGGCTCGACTCGCCGACCACGAGCGCCGCGGCGACCGCTGCGCCCGCCGACGGACCGACCGCGAGCCCTTCCTCCCGGGCGAGCCGGCGTGAGAGCTCGACCGCCGCTTCGGTGTCGACGCGGACGGTCCGATCGACGACCGCGCCGTCGTACGTCGCGGGACGCACGGCCGTCGGAAGGTGCTTCAGCCCCTCGAGCCCGTGGATCGGCCCGGTCGGCTCGACCCCGACGACCTGCACGGCGGGGGAGCGTTCCTTGAGGTACCGGCCGGCCCCCGAGATCGTGCCGCCGGTCCCCACACCCGCGACGAGGTGCGTGATCCGGCCGTGCGATTGGCGCCACAGCTCCGGGCCGGTGGTGGCGAAATGCGCCTCGGGGTTCGCGGGGTTGTCGTACTGATTGGCGAAGTACGCCCCCGCCCCGAGCTCGTCGGCCCGTCGGCGTGCCACCCGCTGGGCGCCGTCGGTCCCCTCGACCGGGTCGGTGAGCACGACGGTCGCCCCGAACCCGCGCATGCGTCGCAGCCGGTCCGGAGCGACGCTGCGAGGGACGTACAGCTCCACTTCGAATCCGAGCCGGGCCCCGAGCATCGCGTAGGCAACGCCGGTGTTGCCGCTGGACGCGTCGATGAGGCGACGCCCCGGTCCGAGACGTCCGTCGGCCAGGGCGGCGAGGACGATCGCCCGCGCGGCGCGGTCCTTCACCGAGCCGCTCGGATTGCGGAACTCGGCCTTCCCCCACAGCTCGAAACCGCCGCCGAACGGGGCGAGCCGGCGGAGCGGAACGAGCGGGGTGCCGCCGATCGCCCGGACCAGCGGGTCGTCGTCCCGTGCCCCGTCGGCCGGCGGGACCCCGATCCGGGGGTCGCACGTCAGCGGAGCGGGATCAGGTGCGTACACCGAACCCCCCCGTGGCCGATCGACTCTTCGAGGTCGACGCCGGCCTCGCCGAGGAGGGCCTCGGTGAGGTGCTTGTCGAACACCTCGCAGAGCAGGAACGGGTGGGAGAGGGCGCTCTGGCGGAAGACGCAGTTCGTCCGGACGATCCGGTACCGGCCGTCGGGGAGGCGTTCCGAGGTGCAGCCGAAGCCGATCCGGTTGAGCGCGAGGACGAGGTGGCGCGCCCGCTCGTCCATCGAGACGCCGCGCGGGAGCTCCTCCGCGATCGCGTGGGCCATCCGCTCGCCCGCGCGGGCGAAGACGGCGCTGACGTACCCCTCGCCCTCCCGGGCGAGCATCTCGTTGACGATCGTGTCGAGGATCATCCCGTACTTCTTCGGGAACAGCTCCTGGCCGCTCCCCGTGAGCTGGTAGCGCTTGCGCGGTCGGCCGACCCCTTCCCGGTGGAACGCCGGGGTGACGAGCCCCCGGTCCTCGAGCCGCTCTAGATGGCCCCGGGCCGCGCTCTCCTGGATGCCGATCTTCTCGGCGAGGTCACGGGCGGTCCTCGGCGCCGACGCGAGCTCCTCCAGGATCCGGCCCCGCGTCCCTTCGAGGACGCTCACCTCCTCGGACATCGGTGCAACGCCTTCCGATCTGCCCCGCGGATTTACGCACCGCGCCATGCTTAAATAACGGTATCGGCTCGGAATTCCCGATGGCGACGATGACGCTCGGTCAGCCGCACACCCTCGTCGTCGAGGGGCTCCGGGCGGAGGTCGCCGGGAAGGAGATCCTCAAGGGGGTCAACCTGACCCTCCGGAGCGGGGAGCTGACGGCGTTGATGGGGCCGAACGGCTCCGGGAAGAGCACGCTCGCCTACGCCCTGATGGGGCATCCGAAGTACAAGGTCACGGGCGGCCGCGCGATCCTCGACGGGCAGGATCTGTTGAAGCTGAGCGTCGACCAGCGGTCCCGGGCGGGCCTGTTCCTGGGGTTCCAGTA
>JASHXM010000179.1 GCA_030043545.1 Thermoplasmata archaeon
CCCGTCGATCCCGGTCGGGGTCGACCCGATCGGAGTCGCGTTCGACAGCTCGAACGGCTACCTGTACGTGGCGGACGTCCACTACGGAGCGACCGTGGGCAATCTGACGGTGATCAACGGCGCGACCAACAAGATCGTGACCTCGATTGCCGTGGAGACCCAGCCGGTCTACGACACCTTCGACAGCGCGAACGGGATGCTCTATGTCAGCGACCAGGGTTCGGACTCGGTGACCGTCGTCGACGGGACCGCCGGTTCGGCGGGGGAGGACACAGTGCTCATTCCCTCGATCCCGGTCGGGGTCTACCCCGTTGGGATCGCGGTCGACCCCGTCAACGGTTTCGTGATCGTGGACGACGAAGACTCGAACAACGTCACGGTCATCAGCTCGGCCTCGGAGTCCGTCCTCTATAGCTCCATCAACCTGACCGGCAACCCCACGGGCGTCGCCGTGGATACTTCGAACGGGACGGTCTTCGTGGCCACGCACCCGGGGAACGTGACCGCGATTCCGTTCGCGTCCCCCGGCGCCGTCAGCTCTTCGGGCACCCTCTTCGGGCTTTCGTCGGGCGCTGCGACCGCGCTGGTGGTGGGGCTCGCCGCCTGGGGCGTTGTGGCGACCGGAGCCGCGCTTGCCTACGCCCTGCGCAGGCCGAGGTCACCCTCGGCGCCCGCCCCGACGCCCCCTCCCAGTGCGGGCGCGCCGGAGTCCTCGCCTCCTCCTCCACCCGGCTCAGGGTCCGGCTGACCCCCGGAGTTAGCCGCCCCCCGCCGGAACCCCCCCAGACGGCGGCGAGCCGACCCCCGATGGAACGTCCGGTGACGGTGACTTCGATCGGACGGGAGTAAAGCCCTTCCACGCCTCGTGTCGACCGGGGCAAGCCCGCATGACGGGGGGTATGTTCCCTCACCGAAACCCCCGTCATTCAGTTCCCTGCGGAGGGGTGCTGCGGGGGGCGCGACCTCCATACCCGACGCTCAGCGGGTGGGTCTGGATGGGACGACACCCTACGATCCGAGCGGTGCCACTAACTCGACTCCGGCACCTCGGCCCGAGAAAGTCGATGCGTCAGTCGGGCGGGAGCGCGGGTAGCCACTCCCCTTGCCGGAACGGGGGGCAACCCTCGTCAACCCCGGTGTACCCTTCCGGGTCGATTTGTAGAAGGCTGAGAGACAGCGCGCCCTCGCTTATTCTCAACTGGGCGCGTGGAACCCGCCCAACTGGAGCAGAGGCCCAAGCCACGCGTACCGTGCGGGCTGACTCTCGAATTGCCCGAGTGGCGCCGGACCGCCCAATCAGGCCAACTTCATTCTCTCCAACAATCCCAGAAATCTCGGGTCGTTCCGCAACCGGGCGGTTCGAGGACTTAGACGGAATGGCCAGATCGGAAGGTTGTCGTTGCTGAACGCCTTGTCCAACCAACGAAAGCCGTCGTCGAGGTCTCCGAGCTCCGCGCAGACCCCCGCAGCGAAGGCGGCGATCTGCCCGAACGCCGGTAGGGTCTCCTCCTGGCGGAGGATGGCCCGGGCCTTGTCCTTCTCACCGGAAAGGGCGTAGCTCCAGGCCCGAACGACCGGCTTCCATCGGGGGACGGTCCGTTCCTCGAAGAGCTGGACCTCCTTGAGCGCCTGATCGAGATCCGACCGGGAGAGATAGTAGTGCGCGAGGCCAAAGTGGTGCATCCACCCCGATGGTTCGAGCTCGCCGATCTTCTGCAGCTTGGTCAGCGCCTCCTCGGATCGGCCGAGCGAGAGGAGCAGCCACGCGAACAACCAGAGGTTGTGGGTCCACAACGGATCGGCCGCCTCGGCGAGCGCAAACTCGCGGAGCGCCTCGTCCACGCGGACCTCGTTCGCGAGGAGTTCCGCGTAGAGCCAATGAGCCTGCGGATTGCTCGGCTCGAGCGAAATCGCGAGCTTGAGCTCCGTCTCCGTCGAGCGCCGATCCCGGTCTCGCCAGTAAATGAAGGCCAACGAGAAGTGAGCCTCCGCGAGCGTCGGGTCGAGCTCGATCGCTCGGAGCCCGGAGCGACGGCTTTGCTCCACCCACTCCAGTCGGGCCGCGTCGGTGTGGGCCAGTCCGAACATATGCAACGCGGTCGCCAATCCCGCGTGGGCGGCAGCGTTGCGCGGGTCCAGCGCGATCGCGAGTTCGAACTGCGCCTTCGCCGATTCGAGGGAGTCCCTAGTCCAGCTGTGCAGCAGGGTCCGTCCCTTCAGGTAGGCGAGGTAGGAGTCGGGCCGGACCGACGGCTTCGGCACCGGGGGTTCCCGTTGGCCGGTACCCAGCTCGACGCGAAGTGCTTCGGCCACCTGCTTCGCAATGTCGGCTTGGACGTTGAGCAGGTCGTCGAGCTCCCGATCGTAGGTCTCTGCCCAAACGTGCGCCTGCGTCCGGACGTCGACCACCTGCACCGTGATGCGGAGCCGGTTCCCCGCCCTCCGGACGCTTCCCTCCAGGATCGACGATACCCCGAGCTCCTTGCCGATCTGCAGGACCCCCTTGGATGTCGACTTGTACGGCCATACCGAGGTTCGGGCGATGACGCGCAGCTTTCGTAGATGAGCCAGTCCGGTGATCAGCTCTTCCGTCAGGCCGTCCGCGATGTATTCGTCCTTCGGATCGGGGCTGAAGTTGGAGAAGGGGAGGACCGCCAGTCCCGTCGGCGAGGCGAGGTCGGCCGGGGGCTCCGGTCCTGCCCAGGGTAAGACGATTCGGTAAACATCGAGCGGAATCTCCACGTTCTTCAGGATCTTCGGCTCCAGCTTCTCGATTTGATTCGGGATCTTGTTCCGAACCTGGCCGAACACGGGCTCGGAGATGCAGATACCGCCGGGGTCCGCCAACGGCTCCACCCGCGACGCGACATTGACAGAGTCGCCGAAGACATCGCGGCCCTTGTGAACCACGTCGCCGAGATGGATGCCGATCCGAACGTAAACTTTCGATTCGCCGGGGTCCGAGACGGCGGTTTCGTGAAGGAGTCGCTGGATCTCGATCGCGCAGTTGGTGGCGTCGAGCGCGCTCCGGAACTCGACCAGGAACGAGTCCCCGATCGCCTTCACTTCCTTACCGTGGAACCGCGGGAACACCGGGCGGAGCAGACGGTTGTGCCGCTCGAGCAGTTTCAGGGAGAGGGGTTCGTCGCGTTGGGCCAGCGCCGTGTACCCGACGATGTCCGTAAACATCAGGGCGGCGAGACGCCGGTTCGGGGCCACAGCCCGGACTCGGTTCGCTTAGATTAAGGGCCTGCCTGACCCAGGGGGCGTGAAGCGAACGGCGGACCGTCAAGGCGGGTCGAGGGCTGCTTGGCCCACTCTCATTGAGGGTAGATGCCCCCCCTTTACGGAAGGGCTCGGTCAGACTCGAGCCGGCGAGGAGTCCCAGCAGCGCTCGCCGGATTCACCCCGGCGGAATCCGCACTCTTGGTGGAGGAGGGTTGGTCGACGGCCGGGGGCTGGTTCCTGTGGTCAACTCGCGCCATTCAGTTAATGCGCCGCTGGGGGTGTGGCGCCATCATGGCAAACTCAGCTCCGGGCACCCGTCCGCCTCGGGGGCCGACTCGGGCGACCACTCCGAACAAGGAGCTCGTTCGGAGCTACTATGAGAGCAAGGGAACAGAGTACGCTCGCCTTCTGGCCGACGATGTAGAACTGATAGATTGGGACCCTGGGGTTCCCGCATCAGGAGCCGTAACGAGAGGGAGGGCCGCTTACATTCAAAACCGCGGAAACCGTGAGTTCGAATCCCAAATCGTGCGAATGACCGAGGAAGGAAACGTCGTAGTTGTCGAGGGGTTCGCTCGCGGATCGAAGAAGGGAGGCGGCCGCTGGACGGTACGCTTTTGCGACATCTACGAGTTAGAGAACGGCAAGATAAAACGGGTGTCGACGCACGGTGTTGACGTCAAGGAGCCCGCCTAGGGA
>JASHXM010000180.1 GCA_030043545.1 Thermoplasmata archaeon
GCGCCGAAGATCGGCCCCAGGACGAGGGCGATCCGGACGACCCGGCGACGGACCTCGCCGAGCAGTCCCAGGATCCGATCGAGGTCGCCCATCGACTCTCGATCGACCGTCGTCGGCACCGGTCGATTCGGCCGCCCTCGGACGCCGAGCCCTCCCTCCGCTCCCCATGCCGCCCACGACGCCCGGGGCTAACGCGACGGGGTCGACGGGGCGGCGGAGTTCGCGGGGGCGGCGGCCTCGCCCCGCAGCTCGCGCTCGACCTCGAGCCGGCCCTTCTTGAATTCGCCGACGGACCGACCGAGGCTGTGGGCGAGCTGGGGGATCTTGCTGGATCCGTAGAACAGGATCCCGGCGACGACGGCGATGATCAACCAGTCATCGATAGAGTCGAACACGGTCTCCTCGGCGAACGCACCCGGATAGCTCCGATATGGCGTTCGTACGGGGAGGCGGGACCGGTAGGGACCGTACGGACGGGCGGTAGATAAACCGCCGACCGGCGCGTCAGGCGAGCTCGGTCAGCACGAGCTCGTTGCCGGACGCCACGGCGCGATCGATCGCGACGCCCGCGAGCAGCGAGAGACAGGTGCCGCTGCGCCGCAGCAGGTACGAGGCGGTCCGCGTGCGCCCCAGCCGCGACTCGGGCACCGTCGCGATCGCCGCGCTCCGATCGCCCTGCTGGTAGACCTCGCACGCGTGGTCGAGCGACGGATGCATCACGGTGTCGACGACCGCCTTCAACTGCCCCTTCACCTCGGCGAGCGAGGCGCCGAGCGCCGCCGCGGCCTCGGCCGTCATCTTCGGGGCGTCCTCGTTGAGGCTCCGCAGCGCCTGGCCGAACAGCTCGGCCAGCTCCTCCAGCGCGTGGACGACGACGCGCCACTCGAGCAGCTGACGCGGGTCCGGGCTTCCGATGCGCCGCGCGAGCGACCAGTCGCGGCTCGACAGGAACAGCTGACGGACGAGGAGGGCGAGCACCTTGTTCGCCTCCTCCTCGAGGGTGCTGAGCCGCCGGCTCCGGCCGCGCCGCCGGACGACCTCCTCCATCTCCTCGAGGAACGCGACGAGGATCATCCGGGTCCGCTGGACGAGCTGCGGCAGACCGTACTTCGATGGGTCGATGAAGTTCTGGAGGACGACGCGGTTCGGCTCCTGCGCCACGACCGAGACGCCGAGCAGGCCCCGGGCGGTGTCGACCAGCTCCTCGAGCCGGTCCGGCGCGAGCGGCAGGTCGGTGCGGACCTCGATCGCGTCGTGTCCGACGCGGTACGCGCCGACGATCAGGCGCTCCAGGAGTCCGGGCGTCTCGATCGCGCGGGCCTGGACCAGGAACGGGGTCGGCGCGCCGGGGACCCCCGGGCCGGGCGCGGGCTTGAGGTAGAGCGTCCCGTCGTCGTTCTGATCGAACACGACCAGGTCCCCGGGGCGGAGGTTCATCGCCTCGGCCCACGGCTTCGGAAGCGTGACGGCGATCGACGAGTGGCCCGCCTTCAGCACGCGGCGCTCGCGGCTCGGAGTTCCCCACGCCATGTTGCCTGCCGAACCTACTACAAGGTCCGTAGGCTGTAGGTGCGGGGGTTCTTGAACGTTGCGCCGGCGGGCCGCGGCCTACGGCGGCAGCGGCGTCTTCGGCTCGTCGGACCCCGGAGCCGGCGGTTCGGCGTAGCCGAGGCGCTCCGGCGGCATCTCGTGCTTCGCCCCTTCCCGGCGGCCGACGACGAACCCGAGCACGATCGCGATGACGGTCAGCGTCACGATCGTCCCGACGATGATGAACACCGCCGTACCGGCTGCCGTGTTGGGGGTCACGGGCGTCAGGTTCGCCGGTACCGTGAGACCGAACCCGAGGAACCCGTACATTCCCTTCGCGAGGTGCCCCGGCTCCTGGCAGACGAATTCGAACCACCCGGCCTTGGTCACCGCCGTCGCGCTCAGGGTGACGGTCTTCGACGAGGACGGTCCCTGGACCACGTTGAGGAGCGGGGCCTGCTGGCACTTGTCGGAGCCCGTCCCGTTGATGAAGTGGCTCAACTGGGCGGTGTCGGGGAACGAGACGTTCTCGCACCCGATGATCGTGAAGGTGTGCGTGAGCGCCCCGTCGCCGTTCATGAAGTCGATGGAGACCGCGGTGGCGAGCGGCAGGTCGTTCACGACCGACGGGCTGAAGGTGAACGACGAGCTCGCCGTGATCGTCGTGCTCGCCCCGGTCGCCTGCACGACGCCCGCCTCCACGACCGTCACGCTCCCGGCGGCGGCGAACCCGCCGGCGGCCAGGAGCACCCCGATCGTCAGCACCGTCGCGATACGGACCGCCCGCTGCACTCGAATCCCGTCCGGGGTGATTCCCGGCGAGGTCGCACCACGGGTGCGGTTCAAACCCCCTCCGTACGTACCGCGACCGGCCGACGCCCCGCTGCGGTACGAACCGCGGCGATATGTATCGCGGCAGGCACGTCGCGCTCGTGGTACGGTCGACGGCCCCCGTCGGGGCGAGCGTCACGTTCGGGTCGGGGTCGATCCTCGGCGCGTCGCTCCGGGCGTCCGGCGAGACGAACCTCCAGCTGACGACCCCGCTGCTCTGGACCATGATCGCGATCAGCGTCGCCGGCGCGATCGTGACGTTCAGCTTCCTGGTCTACGCCCTGTGGAGATATCGCGACCCCGGCACCCGGAGGCGGCGGTATGGTTAATCGCCTCGAGGTTGCTTGGACGCTGGCGGTCGTCGTCCTCATCTCGGGCGTGAGCGTCTACTCGACGATCCTCCTCTACCAGCTGGACGCCCTGCCGAGCGACCCGTCGGAGTACGTCGACGTGACGGGACACCAGTGGTACTGGGAGTTCTGCTATTCGAACGGGACGTGCTTCAACTCGAGCTACGACGCCGCGACCGGGGGGATCTCCGGCGG
>JASHXM010000181.1 GCA_030043545.1 Thermoplasmata archaeon
TGTTCCACCTGCGCGGCAGCGAGTTCCAGCAGGGCGCGTTCCTCAACTCGCTGATCACCTTCGTCACGATCGCGATCGTCGTCTTCTTCGCGATCGCGCTCCCGTACCAGCGCTACCAGGACCGGAAGGCGGCGAAGCAGAAGGCCGGCCCGCCGACGACCCGCGCCTGTCCCGAGTGCCTCTCGACGATCCCGATCGCCGCGAAGCGCTGCTCGTTCTGCACGTCGCCGGTTCCGCCGGTCGCCCCGACGGCGTGAGGCCGGCTCCCCGGACGGTCGTCGGGTCCGTGACCCCGGCGGCGCGGAACCCCCGCGCCCGCAATCGGCACGAGTCGCACCGGCCGCACGGACGGCGCCCGCCGGCGTAGCAGCTCCACGTGAGCGACCACGGTACGCCCAGCCGCTCACCGAGCTCGACGATCCCCGACTTGGTCAGGCGCAGCAGCGGAGCCCGGATCCGAAGCGCGCTCGTTCGCCGCCGGCCGGCGCGCGTCCCCAGTTTGGCGACCCGCTCGAACGCCCGGAGGAAATCGGGACGGCAGTCGGGGTACCCCGAGTAGTCGATCGCGTTCGCCCCGAGGTAGATCGTCGACAGTCGGTGGCTCTCCGCGTAGCCGAGCGCGACGGCGAGCAGGATCGTGTTCCGCGCGGGCACGTACGTCGAGGGGATCCGGCCCGCGCGGGGCCCGCCGTTGGGGAGCGGCCGGCGTCGGTCCGTGAGCGCGGACGCGAGGATCGGTGCGAGCGGCAGGGAGAGCTCGGCGTGGGCGGCGACCCGATACCGACGGGCGAGGGCGCGCGCCGCGCGGAGCTCGCGCCCGTGCCGCTGGCCGTAGTCGACCGTCAGCGCGTGGAGGGGCCCGGGGGCGCGGGCCGCCAAGGCCAGGCACGTCGCGGAGTCCATCCCGCCGGAGAGGAGGACGACCGCGCCCCGGCGCTTCACGCGGCCCCTCCGATCGCCAGGAACAGCACCGCCGCGATCCCGACGGAGGAGACCATCGCGACGAAGTTCGTCCCTCCCTTGCCGAGGAACCCTCGGTTCTCGAGCGTCTCGCCGAGGAGCGAGTCGACCTGGCAACCGAGGAAGCCGGCGACCGCGACAATCGGGAGGAACCGCACCGCCGCAGGTACGCCGGTGCCGAACAGGACGAAGAGGCCGTAGCCGACGACGGCCGTGAGCCCGGCCCCGATGAAGGCGAACCCTTCCCCCGTCCCGGAGACGCCGCCGTTGGTTCCGGGAGCGACCGGCCGGCCGTGGAGGAGGCTCCGGGCGCGGCCGGCGAGGACCCCGAACTCGCTCGCGAACGTGTCCGAGGCGCCGAAGGCGAGGGCGGTCGCGTACAGCGCGGCGACCTCGGCCGGGGGGCCGAGCCGGAACGCGAACGCGCCGGCGAGCGCCGTCGGCACGACGATATGGGCGACGACGTTGGAGATCCCCCGTTCACCGCCGACCCCTTCCTGCACGCTCCGCTGCCGCTTCTCCTCGAACCGGTAGCGGGTCGCGAGCGCGCTCGCGACCACGAACAGCGCCAGCAGGATCAGGAACGGAAAGCCGGCGAGCACGACGATGGCGATCCCGAACGCAGCGGCGACGATCGCCGCCGACGGCGTCAGGGCGCGGCCGACGACCGCGCCCGCGGCGAGGGCGACCGTGACGACCACCCCGAGGACCGCGTCGAGCCCGAGGAGCACCACGGGCCGGGCTCCGCCCCCGGGGACCTAAGGCCTTAACGCACCCCGCGAACGCCGGTCAGCCGAGCGCGAGGAGGCGCCGCACGGCGCCCTCCACCGAGTCGGCGCGCACGTCGGGGACGATCCCCCGCGCGCGGAACTCCGCCGCGACCTCCGCGTCGTGGCCCGGCCAGCGAACGAGCGCGGTTCGCATGCCGAGACGACGCCCGGCCTCGGCGTCCAGCACCCGATCGCCGAGGATCGCGCTGGTCGGCAGGTCGAGCTCGAGGTCGGTGGCGGCGCGTTCGAACAGCTCCGTGCCGGGCTTCCGGCATCGACAGCCGTGTTCGGGGGCGTGCGGGCAATGGTAGAACGCATCGATCCGGCCGCCGGAGCGGGCCAATCGATCGTTGAGCCGCGCGTGGATCCGCGCGACGTCCGCTTCGGTGTAGAACCCCCGTTCGACGCCGGACTGGTTGGTGACGCAGACGACCGCCCATCCGCAATCGTGGGCGAGGGCGAGAGCTCGGCCGACCCCCCGGTAGAGCTCGAGCCGCTCCGCGTCCTTGAGGTAGTGAAGGTCGGGGTTGAGCGTCCCGTCCCGGTCGACGAACAGCGCACGACGGCGGGGCCTCGCGAGCGGCGCCGCAACCTCCATGCCCCGCCGACGTTCCCCGCGAGATAACGGTTGACCGATGGCGAACCTCGGTGCGCCCCCGGCTCCCCCGGAAGATCGGGAGGTTTTCGAGCGCCTCGACGCTGCCCTCACCGTAACGCTCACCCCGTGGCGGGAGGGCAGAGCTCCGGTCGGTCTCCTGTTCTCGGGCGGGGTCGATTCGGGGCTGCTCGCCTGGGAGCTGCGGGGTCGGCCGCAGTTCGAGGCGTACACGGTCGGCCGGAACGGCGCCCGCGACCTCGTCGACGCGGACCGATCGGCTCGGCTCCTGGATGTCCCGTGGAGACCTTGCGAGATCGGGGATTCAGAGCTCCTCGAGCTCTCGGACCGGCTCGCCCCCGAGCTGGCCGAGGCGTCCGGGCCGATGCGCTCCGTCCAGCTCGCGCTCGCCGCGGCCCTGGCTACGGCCGGTGCGGTCGACGTGCTCTGCGGACAGGGAGCGGACGAGCTGTTCCTGGGGTACGCGCATTTCCGTGGTCTCGACCCCGAGAGGGCGCTCGACCGCGCCGCGCGGGACCTGGAGGAGTTGACCCGGGTGGAGCTGCCCCGGAGTCAAGCGATCGCCCGACTCCTCGGCCATCGACTGCACGCACCGTTCCTCCATCCAGCGTTCGTCGCTGCCGCCGCGGCGCTCCCCATCGAGGCGCGGATGCCGGACCCGACGCCGAAGGCGTTGTTCCGTCGGTGGGCCCGGTGGCGCGGGGTTCCCTCGGAGGTCGCAGACCGTCCGAAGCGGGCGCTGCAGTTCGGCTCGGGGATCGACCGGTGGGTCCGTCACCGGGCCACGGCGTCTGTCGGCGGGCGTAGCGATAAATACGTCGCGACGGGTTCCCCGCCGTGACGAGCGATTCCTCGTCATTGCTCTGCCCGCTCGACTTCCGGTACGGGCGCGAGGAGGTCCGCCGGATCTTCTATCGCGAGGCTCGCCTCGGTCGCGCGCTCCGGGTCGAGGCCGCCCTGGCGGCGGCCGAGGCGGAGGTCGGACTGCTCCCGGTCGCCGACGCCGAGGCGATCGCCCGGGCGGCGACCGTCACGCACGTTCGCCTCGATCGGGTCGACGAGCTCGAGCGCTCGACCCGCCACGACGTGATGGCGATCACGCTCGCCCTCGCGGAGGCGTCCGGCCCGGCGGGTCGATGGGTCCACTACGGCGCGACGAGCGCGGACATCACCGAGACCGCCGCCGCCCTCGAGTTCCAGGAGGCGGTCGCCCTGATCCGAGGGGGGCTCACCGAGCTGGCGCGGGCCCTGGCGACGCTCGCGAAGCGGCACCGCGCCACCGGCGAGATCGCGCGGACGCACGGTCAGGTCGGCGTTCCGTTCAGCTTCGGCTACAAGATGGCGGTCGCGGCGGCGGAGGTGCTGCGGCACCGGGACCGGCTCGACGAGCTCACGCCACGCCTGCTCGTTGGCAAGGTCGCGGGAGCGGTGGGTACCGGCGCGAGCTTCGGCCCCCACGCGGAGGCGGTCGAGAGCGGGGTGATGCGACGACTGGGGCTCACCGCGGATGAGGCGCCGACGCAGATCGTCGGGCGGGACCGGATCGCGGAGCTCACGAACTTACTCGCCCTGATCGCGAGCACCGCCGAACGGCTCTCCACGGAGGTCCGCAACCTGCAGCGCACGGAGATCGCCGAGGTGCAGGAGCCGT
>JASHXM010000022.1 GCA_030043545.1 Thermoplasmata archaeon
GGAACGCTCCCGCGCGGTACGATTGGGGTCGACCGCTCCCGGTGCCCTTCGGCCCCGACCCGAGAGGGTCCGTCGACTCAGGCACGGGAGGAACCCGGTCGTCCGAGCTCCGCGAGCTGCTGACGGGCGGCCTGGGCGATGTCCGCGCCCGTGCTCGCGTGTCCGTCGAGCCCCCATCCTCCGTCGGGCGACTCGTACAGGAGCACCCAGGTCCGGTGGGCGAGGGCGACGTCCCCGGACGCGCGAGCCACGATCTCCGTGAGCTCCTTCACCACGCCGAGCTGCTTCTCCCGGTCCAGCACGCCGATCGGCGTGAGGACCTGCACCCGCACGTAATTGCCTTCCCCGTCGACGTTGGAGATCGTGCCGCTCGGCATCTCGTGCACGAATGCGGCCGTGTTCTGCCGGAACAACGGGAGGTTCGGCACCTTCTCCCATCGCATCACCGCCGCCGCCAGGTCCCGCGCGAGCGCCTGGGGGTCGGCGAACGTCCCGCGCGTGCAGTAGACGTCGATCATCGGCATGAACGCACCGATCTGGTATTATGATGACCATCATAAGCCGGTGCCTCACCGGCGCGGACACCGTTATCCGCCGCCGGGGGAGTTCCAAGCGTGACCGGACGGGTCCAGCCTCCCGGGCGCGACCGGATGGTCGCGACCGCCGCCGGCCTGTTCGGACGTCTCGGGGTCGATGGGACCTCCTTCACGGATGTCCTCGCCCAAAGCCGGGCGCCGCGGGGCTCGATCTACTACTACTTCCCGTCGGGGAAGCGGGAGCTGGTCGTGGACGCGGTCCGGTGGACGACGCGGGCCGTCCTCGACTACCAGCGAGGGTGCCCCGCCCGGACCCCCGGAGGTGTCCTCCACCACTTCGTCCGTTTCTTTCGCCGCTCCCTGCGCGCCTCGGCCTGCCGGAACGGCTGCCCGCTGGCGGCCGTCGCGGTCGGCTCCTACGCCGACGCGGCGGCGGTCCGGAGCCCGGTGCACGCGGGGTTCCGCGCCTGGGCCGCCTTGCTCGCGGGCCAGTTGCAGGCGGTGGGGGTCGCCCCACGCGTCGCACGACGGCTCGCGGTCACGACCTTGGCCGCCGTTGAGGGAGCGCTGATCCTCGCGCGCGCCGAAGGGTCGCTCGCGCCGCTCGACGCCGTCGATCGGCAGCTCCGGGCGCTCGCCGACGGGCTTCGGTCGCCGTCCCGGGGGGCCCGGGGGCCGGCCGTCGGGACCACGTAAATACCGGGCCGCGGTCGGAACGTCGATGGCTCCCGCTCGGCGCGCGCCCAAGCGGACGCCCCGGCGGGCGCCGGCTCCGCGGCCGGCCGTCGTCCTTCCCCGGGGACCGGGCGTCGATCTCGCCGAAGCCCCGCACGCCCACGTCGTCTGTCGGGTCTGCGGTCGGATCCAGGGCGTCGACCTCTCGGAGCTCGACCGCCACCTCCTGACGGAGCTCGCCGCGCTCCACCCCGACGGCTGGACGGTCGAGCGGGTCGCGTTCTCGCTGACCGGCGCCTGCCGTCGCTGCCGCGAAGGGCCGCTCGTCCGCTGAACCGGCCTCCGCGATGACCGCGTTCTTCACCGCGCCGGCGATCGCGTGGGGACCGGGCGCGATCGAACAACTGAGCGGCGTCGGCGCCCGTCGTGCGATCGTGCTCGTCGACCGGGCCGTCGCCGGGACCCCGCCCGCCCGCCGCGTCGTGGAGGAGCTGGAGAAGGCCGGCACGACGGTCGACGTCGTCGCGGCCGAGAGCGCCCCGGACCGGACCGACGCGATCGAGACGCTGCGGAGCCGCGCGAGCTCCGCCCGGCCCGACTGGATCGTGGTCGTCGGCGGGGGCCGGACGCTCGACGCGGGAAAGGCGCTCCGGCTCGCGCTCGAAGCCCCGGAGCTGTCGCTGGCGTCGCCCCCGCCGGTCCTGCCGTTCCCCGAGACGCCCACCGTCCGTCTCGTCGCGATCCCGACGACGAGCGGGAGCGGCGCGGAAGCGAGCTGGGTCGCCGACGTCACCGCGCCCGACGGCACGCCGCTCGAGCTCTCCGACCGTCGGCTCGTCCCGGAGTGGGCGCTCGTCGACCCGGAGTTCGCGGCGGCGCGGTCGGGACCGGGCGTCGTCGCCGAGGCGGTGGAAGCCGCGGCGGTGGCGATCGAAGCGTACCTCTCCGCGTGGGCGAACCCGTTCTCGGATGCGCTCGCCCTCGACGCGGCGGTCACCGTCCTGCGTCGGCTGCCGAACGCGGTACGGTGGAGCGCCGACCCGGACGCGCGGGCCGCGATCCACTACGCCGCGACCGCGGCCGGCCTCGCGGCCTCGAACGCGCAGCGCGGGATCGGCCACGCCCTCGCGCGCGCGCTCGTCGAACCGACGGGCCGACCGTACGCCGAGCTGCTCGGGGTGCTCCTCCCGTACGTCCTCGACTTCGACCGGCCCGCGGCGCGCGATCGGCTGGAACGGCTCGCGGCGAGCGTCGGACCGCCGGACGACCGCACGACGGTCGCGCTCCCGCTCCGCCTGCGTCGCCTGTACGACACCGTTCGCTTCCCCGTCCACCTGGGCTCGACCGGGGCCGACCTCGATCCGCTGCGCACGGCGCGCGCGACGGTCGTCGCCCGGACGCTCCGCTCGCCGGCGGCGCTCGCCAATCCCCGGGTGCCGGCCGCGGCGGACGTCGAGGGGATCCTCGACGCCGCGATCGCGGGACGGCCGGGCGCGGGTTAGGCGGCGGCCCGGGCGGGGGCCTTCGCGGCCGGTCCGGACGGGCGCTCGGGCGACTCGACCGCTCGGTTGATCGCGATCTCGGCGAGGTCGCTCGCGTAGAACGCGGCGCGTTCGAGGCTCTCGAGCACGTAGGCGAGCCCGACGGCGAGCCGCCCTCGCTTCGAGGTGATCTCGCGGAGGATCTGGTCGCGCTCCCGGGTCAGCTGCTCGGCGCCGTCGATCACCTCGTTCGCCTTCGCGATGTCCCGCGAGTCGAGGCTGTCGAGGGCGTCGACGAGGCCCGACGCCGCCCGCTGCGCCATCCGCTCCAGCGCGTCCAGGAGCTTCGGCGGCATCGTCTCGCGACCGAGGATGGCGACCGTCTCGGCGATCCGGACCGCGTGGTCGGCGATCCGTTCGAGGACCCGCGACGCGAGCAGGTACGTCGAGCACTCCGGCAGCGTGAGGTCGAGGGAGGCGAGCAGCCGCGCGTCGCGGAGCGCGCTCGTCACCTGCTTCTCGAGGAACCAGTGGAGCCGGTCGA
>JASHXM010000182.1 GCA_030043545.1 Thermoplasmata archaeon
ACTCCACTCGGATCGGTCCGATCGACGTCGCGGGGTAGAGGCCGCGGCCATCCTTCTCCAGGTACTTGACCATGTCCCACGCGGTGAGGAGCGCGACCGACACTCCGACGAGCGCCTCCATCTCGACGCCGGTCCGATCGAGCGCCTCGGCGTAGGCCCGGGCCCGGATCCCGCGGGCCGTCGGCCGCAGCTCGACGCCGCTCCCCGTCAGGCGAACCGGGTGGCAGTGCGGGATCAGCTCGGGGGTCCGCTTCATCGCGAGGAGTCCGGCGAGCTCGCCGGCCACGAGCGGGTCCCCCTTCTCCACCGAACGGGCGCGGACCGCGCGACGGGTCGGGGCGCCCAGCGCAAGCTCTCCGACCGCCACGGCCCGGCGGAATTGCGGCGGCTTGCCGCCGACCGACACCTGGCGCGTCACCGAACGCTCACTGCCCGGCGCTCGGCCCGGCGGCGACGTGCGCGAGGACCGCTTCCAGCTGGATCCGGTCCGATGCCCCCTGCGCGAGGCGGAAGTCGACCTCGCCCAGGAACTCCACGAGACGGATCTTCTCGCGGGGCGGGAGGATCGTGTCGGGGACGTCGGGGAGGTAGCCGTGGATCGATCGGAGGATCTCCTCGCCGGATGCGCCGCGTTCGGTGAACAGCGCGTAGAGCCGGGTGCGGGCGCCCAGGAAGTCGCCGCGGAGCGCGGTCGTCAGCATCGCCTCGACCTCGCGTCGGAGCGGCACGGTCGCGTACTCGCGCACCGTCGCGACCGTCACGTGGTCGGTGTGGGTCGCGGTGAGCTGGAGCAGGTTCGTCGCCCGACGGAGGTCGCCCGCGCTCGCGGTGACCATCGTCTCGAGCGCGTCGGGGTCGACGCGGGTCGACTCGGCCTGGGCGATCCGCTCGAGCTGGGCGCGGACCGCCTCGGGGGGATACGGCCGGAACCGGAACACCGCGCAGCGCGACTGGATCGGGTCGATGATCCGGGACGAGTAGTTGCACGAGAGGATGAATCGACAGGACGTCGAGTAGCGCTCCATCATCCGTCGCAGCGACGCCTGCGCCTCCGAGGTGAGGTTGTCGGCCTCGTCGAGGAACAGGATCTTGAACCCGACGGTGCCGATCGGGGCCGTCCGCGCGTACTGCTTGATCGTCGTCCGGACGGTGTCGATCCCCCGCTGGTCGCTCGAGTTGAGCTCGAGGAACGCCTGACGCCACTCGTCGCCGAACAGGTCGCGGGCGAGGGCGAGCGCCGCGGTCGTCTTGCCGGTGCCGGGCGGACCCGCGAACAGGAGGTGGGGCATCGTCCGCTTGGCGGCGTACGACCGGAGGAGCGGGACGATCGCGTCCTGGCCGACCATCTCCGCGAGCGTCGGCGGCCGGTACTTCTCGACCCAGACCGCCTCCGTCGTGCGCTCGGCCATCGGCGTTCGTTCGACGTCTCGGGCGGGCTACTTAGCGTTTCCCCGAGGGGCGCGCGGCGGGGGCGCCGTCGCGGCTCGCTCGTCGCGCCGGTGCACGCGGAGCGACTCCGCGAACACCCGCGCGTACTGACCGAGCGCTTGGCGGTTCCCGCCGTGATCGTCCCGCTCGACGATGGCGAGGAACCAGCGGAGCTGCGCGAGCGACGTCGCGTACCGTTCGTGCTCGCCGCGGAGCGAGTTGGGCGGCGCGGATCCCCGGTCGGACGTCTCGAGGTGGCCGCGGACCGCCCGCTCGAACCGGTCGACCGTCGCGCGGACCGTCGCGAGCGGATACGGTTCGAGGAGGACGAGCCCGTCGGCGAACCGCTCGAATGCGGCGACCACCGAGTCGAAATCGGCGGTCGGACCGGGCGCGACCGGCCGGCCGATCGAGTCGACCACGTCGGACTACCGGCGCGGGGGCGAAATCGGTTGCGGGCGACCTCACGCCACGGGGGGAGGAGCGGCGCCGCGGGCCGGGCCCGCGGCCGATCGACCGGAGGCGGACCGCCGCGCGATCGCCTGCCCGAGTCGGTACTGGAGAAAGGCGAAGACGGCGGCCACGCCGGCGATCCCGTAGATGGAGAAGTCGACCGGGACGTCCCAGACGAACAGGATCCCGAGCATCCCCGTGGCGAACCAGTACTCCGAGCGGACCAGGTCGTCGGTCCCGACTCCGCGGAGGAGAAGCGCCAGCGCGACGAGGTTGAGCCCGACGAGCACCCCCGCGGCTGCGACAGCGGGGAGTCGTCCTGCGCCGGCGAGGAAGAGCACGACGACCCACGCGTCGAAGCCGAGAGAGCCCGCGACGATCGTCGCCCCCCGTCCGAGGCGGCTCGGACCGGAGCGGACCCGAAGCAGGTCGGCCGGAGCCCAGGCGGCGAGCCCGATCAGGATCGCGACGATCCCGAGGAAGACGGCGAGGATCGACGGGCTCGGCCCGTGCCCGACCAGGTGGGCGAAGACGACGACCTCGAGGAGGTAGATCGCCGCCACGAGCCCGAGCGAGCCGCGGTCGAGCCAGCGGAGCGAGCGCATCTCAGGGAACCAGAGGTAGACGAGGAGGATCGGTAGGGCGATCGAGTACGTCGCGTGGAACGATGTGAGCCCGAGCGCCCACAGCCAGTTGACGCCGTACGCGTGGCCGTAGTGGGCCAGCGCGTTGACGGGGGACCCGCCCGGCTGGAAGAACGTGTGGACCGCGAACCCCTCCTCGGCGATGCCGTACGCGCCCCCAAGGAGCAGCACCGAGGTCCACCCTTTCCGGTAAGCGACGCACACCTCCCGGATCAGGAGCGCGCCGGTCCCGTAGAGGCCGACATCGAGCGCGAACGAGACAGCGAACTGGACGGGGTCGAGCACCAGGTTGCTGATCGGGGTCGACCCGGTGAGGAGCTCCGGGATCGCCGGCGCGAACAGGAGCAGCGCGAGCACCGCCCGCCGCGGGCGGATCAGGATCCGCACGGAATCTCGTCCGGGTCCCGACTACTTGAGCCGCCGGTCGGACCCCGCGGCCGGGGTTAAGAGCGGGGTCCGACTTCGGGACCCTGGCCATGCGGGAACGGCTCGCTCGGATCACGTTCCGGGGCCCGATCCGGGACCGCTCGGTCGAGCCGTTCGTCCGGCTGCTCAGAGCGCTGCGCCGGCGCCGACGGATCCGCGGCGTGCTGCTCGACATCTCGAGCGGCGGGGGCGAGGCGGTCGCCTCGATGGACCTCCACCTCGCGGTCCAGCGGCTCGACCAGACGACCCCGGTGTTCGCGTCGATCGGGGCGGTCGGCGCCTCGGGCGCGTACCTCGCGGCCCTCGGGGCGCGACGCGTCTTCGCGTACCCGGAGTCGCAGGTCGGCTCGATCGGGGTGATCTTCCCGCATATCGCCGTGCGGGAGCTCGTCCGTCGGCTTGGGATCTCGGTCGACCTCCTCCACGTCGGCGAGCACAAGGATGCGTACCAGGGGTATCGGCCCCTGACCGACGAGGAGCGGGGGAAGCTCCTGGCGGTCGCCAAGCAGAGCTACGACGTCTTCGTGGAGCGGGTCGCCGCAGCGCGCCACCGTCCCGTCGAGGAGATCCGGGCGCTCGCGACGGGCGAGGTCTGGTCCGGCCAGCAGGCGCTCCGGCTCGGCCTCGTCGATGCGCTGGCGGACCGGGAGATGGTGCTCGAGGAGCTTGGTCGGTCGGTCGGGGTCTCCGTCGCGCGCACGATCGCGATCGAACCCCCCCGGCCGTTCCTCGCGCGACTGCTCGCGCGGGGGATGTCGGCCGGGGTCGGCGCCGTCGCCGACACGGTCCGCGAGTCGGTCGAGGACGCCGCGCTCGGGCTCGGCGACGTGGGCCTGTTCCGGTAACGGTTAAGTAACGGCGCCCCCCTCGAACCGCCGATGCCCGACAGTCGGCGTACCGGCTTCTCCAGCGCGGCCGGCCTCATCCAGTACTACGACATGGAGGAGACCCGGTCGCTGAAGCTGAGCCCGTACCTCGTGGTCGGGATCGGCATCGCGTCCGCGGTGATCGTCGAAGTGCTCAACTGGCGGCTCGGCTAGGCCGGGATCGCCACGTCGGGGACCGCGTTCGGACCCAGGCCCGGCAGATACCGGTCGACCGCGTCCCGGCCCAACAGGACGACCTTCGAGTCGGGGGACTCGTCGAGGTAGCGGTACCCCGTCCGCTCGGCGAGCCGGCGGGCGAACTCGGAGATCTCCGCGTGCTCCGGCACGTGGTCGCGCCCGAGCCGCTGGCGCGATTTTCCCATGAAGACGTACCCTTTCGGCTCGATGAACTCCGGCCGCGCGATCGCGTCGAGCGCCGCGTACGCGTCGCACCACCCCAGGTTCCATCCCCGGACCAGCGTGTGCCGCACGACCCGGCGGGTGCGCAAGCCACGGATGATCTCGAGGGACTCCAGCAGGCGGGCCCAGGCACCGTCGTCGCTCGGGAGGGTGAGGCGACGGAACACTTCGGCGTTCGGGGCGGTGACGGAGACGTACAGCTGCGTCGGCAGCGGGTCCAGGGCGCGCAGCCCGTCCGGGTTCGTCCCGTTGGTCACGAGGAACGTCGTGATCCCCCGGGCGTGGCAGAGCTCCAGGTACCGGTTCAGCTTCGGATACAGGGTCGGTTCGCCGGTCAGCGAGATCGCGACGTGCCGCGGCGCCTGCGACTCTTCCCACCGTTCCCGCGACACCCCCGCGTCGCCCTTGAACCCGGAGAGGATCCGGCGCTGCGCCTCGAGGGAGCGGTCGAGCAGCTGCTCGGGGTCGTCGTACTCGGGCATCGGCCCGTCCTCCTCCCACCCCTGGTTCCGCCAGCAGAACCGGCAGTGGAGGTTGCACGCGTCGATCGCCGGCGACATCTGGAGGCATCGGTGGCTCTCGATGCCGTAGAACCGCCCTTTGTAGCAGTCCCGGCCCCGGACCAGCGACTCGCGCGTCCAGTAGCAGAGCTTGACGGCGCTGTGGCGGCCGGTCAGCTGGTAGCCCTGCCCCTCGAGCTCGGTCGAGAGGTCCTGGTCGCCCATCGCCGGCGAGGACGACCGCCGCGCCGTCAATAACGCTTTGGACCGACCCCCGTCTGGGCCGTCGTCGAGGTTCGCGTCGTGGAGCGGAACGTCCGCTGGATGGGGGTCGCCGGGGGGATCCGGGCGACCGGATTGAGCCTCATCCTGCCGTACTTCGCGCTCTACCTCCGCAACGTGCTCGGCCTCGGCTTCGAGGAGATCGGGATCCTCTCCGCCGTCGTCGGAGCGGTTCCCCTCGCGATCGTCCCGATCGCCGGCCTCATCACCGACCGCCTCGGTCGACGGCGCCTGTTCGTCGCCGCCCTCTTCGCGGAGGGGGCGGCGGTGCTCGCCGCCGCGGGGGCGATGGAGTACCGGGCGCTCATCCCGCTCGTCATCGCCGTGAGCCTCTCGCAGACCGTCGGCACGATCGCGGGGCCGGCCCTCTCGGCGTACGTGGCGGACCTGGTCGCCGCTTCCGAGCGGACGCTCGGGTTCACGTGGCTTCGGGTCGGCTGGAACGTCGGCTTCACGCTCGGCGTGCTCTCCGGGGGAGCGCTCGTCGGGACCCTCGGGTTCGTCTTCGTCGGCGCGGCCGCCGGGACGGTCCTCCTCGTCGGGACGACGTTCGTCGCCCTCGTCCTCGAGCCGTCGCCGTACGACCGGGCGTTGCGGGAGCGTCGCCGGGCGACCAGCCCCACGGCCGACCCCCGGCCGACGGCGTCCGAGAGCCTCCGGACGATCGGCCGCGACCGGGCGTTCCTGCTGCTCTGCGTCGCCGGTGCGCTCGGGATGCTGACCGTGAACCAGTGGGGGGTGACGTTCCCGGTCTACGCGAACTCCGTCCTTGGGATCCCGTACTCCCTGATCGGGGCCGGCCTCGCGCTCAACGGCGTGCTGGTCGTCGCGGCGCAGGGGTGGACGACCCGGGCGGTGCTCGGTCGGCGGCACACCTCGATGATGGCCGGGGGCGTCGCCCTCTACGCCGTCGCCTTCCTCGCCTTCGGGGGGATCCGGGTCTTCCCGGTCGGGCTCCTCGTGACGTTCTTCGCCGTGATCTTCGTCCTCACGATGGGGGAGAACGTCCTCTCGATCGCGACGAACACGCTGCCGTCGAACCTCGCGCCCCCGACCGAGATCGGGGCGTACAACGGGGCGTTCTTCGCGGCGTTGGGCGCGGGGACCCTGCTCGCGCCGACGCTCGGCGGGCTCCTGATCGCCGCGGTGCCGGATCCCCTCGTGCTGTGGGGGCTCCTCTCGATCCCGGCGGTGCCGGCGATCGCGATCGTCCTCGGCGGGGTCGCCCCGCGACTCCCCCCCGACGCCAACCGGGCGTAGGGGCGGACGCGGCCTACGAGAACTCCTCGCGCTCGAACAGGGCGAGGCCGCCGAGCGCGGTGGCGAACAGGTAGCCGACCATGATCTCGATCGCCTCCGCGTAGCCGGGCGCGTAGGTGGTGCCGAGCAACGGACTGTGCGAGACGTGCGCGGGGACGCCGACGAACGGGTAGTTGATCACGGAGTTCGAGGTGTTCGCGACGTACGACAGGAGGAACCACGGCTCGATGTGGATCAGCCCGACGACGAGGTCCTGGATGATCGAGAAGCCGAACAGGAACAGGACGGCGACGACGAGCACCGCGTAGAGGCTCGTCTTGAAGAGCGAGCTGAACAGGAAGACGAAGCCGACGAGCGCGAGCAGGTAGAGGACGGCGAGGCCGAACGACTCGAGCAGCGCCGACCCGTCCGAGAACGCTCCCGGCCCCAGGTAGTAGACCGCGTTCCCGACGATGATCGCGAGGTAGACCGCCGTCGAGACGACCGCCGCCGCGACGGCCGCCGTGTACTTGCCCGCGTAGACGGTCGCCCGCCGGATCGGGAGCCCCATCAGGAAGTAGCCGGTCTTGTTCTGGAACTCGCCCGCGATCGCGTCGCCGCCGAAGATGATCCCCGCGAATAGGATCAGCCCGGACGCCGACGTCCCCCAGAGGGTACCGTACATGTCCGTCGCGCTCCCGATCACGCCCGCCGGCCGGAAGTAGGCGATGAGTCCGGTCAGCAGCCCGCCGACGACCGCGACGATCGACATCATCAGGACGAACCGGCGCGAGCGCAGGTAGTCCCGCAGCTGGTACCGCGAGAGGATCATCGCCTGCTGGAACGTCCCAGGGACGACCCCGAGCGTCCCGTCGCCCGCCGTCGGCGCGGCGGGCATCGTCGCGGTCGGGGCGCTCATCCGCCCTCCCCGGTCGAGATCTCGCGCAGGTAGACCTCCTCGAGAGCGCTGCGCGACTCCCGGAACGACACCAGCCCGAGCTTGAGGGCGGCGAGCCGCTCCAGCAGCTCGGCGCGGCTGTCGCCGTCGGCCTTGAGGCTGAGCGTGATCCGACTCGCGTCGACGCGGCTCCACCCCGAGACGCCCGGGAGCGACGCGATCTGCCCCGACACCACCGGGTCGTCGACCGGTCGGGCGAATTCCGCCTCGACCGACCGGACCCCGCCGTCGAACCGGAGGGCGACGTTCGCGAGCGTGTCGGAGAAGAGGAGCTTGCCGTGGTTGAGCAGCGCGACGCGGTCGCAGACGTCGACGACCTCGCTGAGGATGTGGCTGCTCATGAAGATCAGGCGGCGCTCCTTCTTGAGGCCCCGAATGATGTCGCGCACCTCCGCCATCCCCCGAGGGTCGAGCCCGGTGCTCGGCTCATCCAGGATCACGACGTCCGGGTCGGAGAGGAGCGAGGCGGCGATGTTGATCCGCTGCTTCATCCCCTTCGAGAATTTGCCGACCTTCTTGTCGGCCCACTCGGTCATCTTCACCTCGTCCAAGACGACCCGCGTCCGGTCCCGGATCTCCTCGGGGCGCATCCCGCGGAGCGCCCCGCTCATCTCGAGCGCCTCGTTCGGGGAGAGTGACGGGTAGATCTCGGGCGTCTCGATCAGATCGCCGCACGACGCGAGCGCCCGCTTCCGGTCCCGCTGGACCGAGATCCCGTTGATGAACGCCTCGCCTTCGGTGGGGAAGATCAGGTCGGTGAACATCTTGAGGGTCGTCGTTTTCCCGGCGCCGTTCGGTCCCAGGAAGCCGACGCACACCGCCCCCTCGACGGCGAGGTCCAAGTGGTCGAGGGCGACGAACGAGCCGAACCGCTTCGTGAGCTGACGCGCTTCGATGCTGGGCGCCACGTTCGTTGGGGGGGCGCTGCCCGCGGCCCAGATAACTCCTCGGCCTCACGCGCTCGCGCTCCGACCGACGGTCGCCGGTCGGGGGGCGGGCAGCCGGACGCGCCGGAGCGACAGCGAGTTCGCGAGCACCGCGGTCGACGAGAGCCCCATCGCGAGCGCCCCCGCGACGGGCAGCGCGGCGTAGAGGCCGAGCCCGAAGACGGGCACGAGCGCGCCCATCGCGATCGGGAGCAGGACGGCGTTGTAGCCGAGCGCCCAGAGGAGGTTGCCGCGAACCTTGGCGACGGTCCGACGGGCGATCCGGAGCGCCAGCGGCACCGATCGGACGTCGGAGCCGAGCAGCAGCAGCTGACCGGCCTCGCGCGCCACGGCCGTTCCCGTCCCGACGGCGATCCCGAGGTCGGCCGCCGTCAGCGCCGGCGCGTCGTTGATCCCGTCACCGACGAACCCGACGGTGCGCCCCTCGGACCGGTACCGCTCCACGAGCGCGAGCTTGCCCGCCGGATCGACGCCGGCGTGCACGGTCGTGATCCCGACCGCGGACGCGACGCGGTCGGCCGCCGCGGCCGCGTCGCCGGTGACCATCGCCACCCGAACGCCGTCCGCCGCCAGCGCGGCGATCGCCTCCCGCGCGCCGTCCGAGATCGGGTCGTCGAACGAGAGCAGACCGGCCGGGGCTCCCCCGATCCGCACGACCGCCGCCGAGAGGCCATCACGCGAGGCCGCGCGGAGGGGCGCATCGAGCGCCGGAGGCAGCTCGGCATCCGGATCGGGACGCACGACCTCGACCGACCGCCCGTCCACGGTGCCGCGCATCCCGAGGCCCGGGACCGCCCAGATCTCCTGGGCCGGACGTACGGAGAGCCCGCGCGCGGCCGTCGCTTCGCGGATCGCCCGGGCGAACGGGTGGGTCGAACCGGACTCCACGGCGGCCGCCGCCGAGAGCACGTCGTCCGCGGTCGCCCCGGGTGCGG
>JASHXM010000183.1 GCA_030043545.1 Thermoplasmata archaeon
GACGTACGCGATCCTGAAGCGGGGCGACGAGGCGACGGTCGTGCTCGCCGCCCATCGCCGGCCGCGGTTCGTCGAGGACGTCGTGCGGGAGCTGCTCGTCGGGCTGCCCGGTCGGTTCCCGACCCTCGCGGACTCGGTCGCCGTCCGGGCCTCGACCGTCAGTGAGGAGTCGATCCACAAGTACAACGTCGAGGCGAACCACCGGGTCACGTTGGGCGAGCTCCGCCGGAGTTCGCCCGCGTAGTCCGGGAGGGTCGGGTCCGTGCGGTCGGCGATCGACGCCGTACGCCGCCGACCGGCCCGCTCGGCGCTCACCGTGCTCGGGATCGGGCTCGCCGTCGGGCTCGTCGTCCTCCTCCTGTCTCTCTCCGAGGGGGTGCAGGCGAGCGCGTCGCAGCTCGCGTACTCGAGCGGGGTCGATCTGATCGGCGTGAGCCGCGGCGCGGACGTCACCTCGGGCGAGTTCCCCCCGCTGCCGGATGCCCACGCCCTGGCGACCGAGATCCCGGCCGCCGATTCGAACGTGGCGACCGCCAGCCCGTGGCTGATCGATGACCTCGCCTTCGGCAACGCGTCGCTCCGAGGGGCCGCGCTCAACAACTCCACGCCCGCCGGCTGGACGTACACGGTGTCGGGGACCGTCGGGTGGATCCCGTCGGACAACGGGGGCCTCGAGGTCCCCCCGATCTACACCGGGACCGGCTTCACCCGGCCCGGCGACCCCCACTACGCGAACGGGTCGTACTCGGGGCCGTCGACCGGCCAGCTCGTCCTCGACCAGTCGCTCGCCAACGTGCTGCACGTCGGGGTCGGCGACCCGGTCTGGATGAGCCCCGATGAGCCGCCGTCGAACGCGTCGTTCGCCACCTGGTACGCGAACGCCACGCGCTTCACGGTCGTCGGGATCTCGGGTCCGTTCTGGCTCGTTCCGTCCGCGCTCCTGGGGTTCGTCTACCTCTCCGAGCTCCAGGCGCTCACCGGGGGCGGTACGCCCTCGACCGACTACGCGAGCCTCGTGCTGATCCACCTCAACGACCCCTCGAACCCGGGCGCGGACCTCGGCAGGATCGCCCCCGCGTTCCCGTCGCTCACGTTCGTCACGCTCGGGGAGATCCTCTCGGCGATCCAGCACGTCGTCGACCTGTACCGCACGTTCGGGATCCTCGTCGGGGCGATCGGGGTGGTCGTCGCCGCGCTGTTCACGACGACCGTGCTCCAGATGTCGGTCGACGATCGAAGCCGGGAGCTCGCGGTCCGTCGAGCGCTCGGCGCGACCCGCGCCGCGGTGGGCCGGTCGGTGTTCGAGGAGGGACTGCTGCTCTCCGGCCTCGCCCTCCTGGTCGCGCTGCCGCTCGCGTACGTCGGCGCCGTCGCCCTCAACCGGTTCCTCCTGGGACTCGTCGGCGGGCTCCCGTCCGCCTTCTCGTTCGTCGCGTTCGACGCTCCCGTGATCCTGACCGGCGTCGTCGCCGTCGTCCTCCTCGGGATCGTCGCCGCGGCGGCGCCTGCGATCCGCGCCATGCAGCTGCCCGTCGCGGAGGAGTTGCGGGCCCCGTGACCGCGTGGCGGGGCGGCGCGACCCGGCACGCGCGACTCCAGCGCCTCCTGGCGGTCGCCGCGATCGGGGCGGCGGTCGCACTCCCGGTTGTCCTCGTCTCCGTCGGACGGGGGGTCGTCGACCACGAGATCGCGACGCTCGAGGATGCCGGCTACCAGATCGTCGTCAGCGCCCCCGGGGTCCACGGGATCAACGGAACGCACGCGCTCGTCGATCGACTGCTCCGGATCTCGGGGGTCGGGTACGCCTCTCCCGTGCTCAGCGAGACGATCGATGCGTTCGATGCCCGGGGGAACGTCTCTCCGGTCCTCGCCGAAGGGGTGCTCCCCGGGCCGTTCTCGGCGACGCTCGGTCCCACCGAGTCGGGCCTCTTCCCCCACCCGTTGGGCCTCGGGGACCCGAACGACTCGATCCACTACGCCCACGGGACGTACACCGGGCCCGCGACGTACGACGTCCTCGTCTCCCAGCCGTACGCCAACTCGTACAACGTCTCCGTCGGGTCGGTCGTGCGTCTCGACCGGACCGATACGATCGCCTCGGCGGTCGCCTACAACGTCACGGGGATCTTCGGACCTCCGGTCTCCCTCCTCGTCCCCGCGGCGGCGTTCGCCGTCGTGCTCCCGCTCTCCGATCTCCAGCTCCTCACCGGCTACGCCGCCGGACCCGGGACGATCGTCGGGGACGCCTCCGACTCGATCGAGGTCGCCGTCACGCCGTCGATCGCCGGGAACTCGGGAGCGATCGCGGGCGTCGTGAGTGCGATCCAGGCCCTCGTGCCGGCGTGGAGCGTCAGCACCCTGTCGCAGCAGGTCGCCCAGCTCGGCGCGGCCGACGCCGTGCTGACCGGATTCTACCTCGCCCTCTCCTCCGTCGGGGTCGTCGTCGGTCTCCTCTTCCTCGCGCTCGTGCTGGTGCGCCGCGTCGACGCGGACCGGCGATCGATCGGGATCCGGCGAGCGATCGGCGTCCCGGGACGGGCGATCGCCGTCCGGATCGTGGGCGAGGGCGCCACGATCGCCGGACTCGGCGCGGGGGCCGGGGTCGTCGGCGGCTACGTGCTCGTCACGGTGCTCGCCCGCTTCGGCGACCCGCTCGTCCGGGAGGCGGCGTCGTTCGCCGTCTTCCCCCCGATGCTGCTCGGCGAGCTCGTGGTCGGGATCGTCGGCGCATCGGTCGCGGCGAGCGCCGCGGCGGTCCGCGTCGCGTTCCGGACCCCGGTCGCGGAGGCGCTGCGGTGAACGGAGCCGCCGCGCCGACGATCGAGCTGCGCGACGTGAGCCGCACGTACGGCGGGGGCGGCGCCGAAGCGGTACGGGCGCTTCGCGGCGTCTCGGTGCGGTTCGCGGGCGGGGAGTTCGTCTCGGTGGAGGGGCCGAGCGGCTGCGGGAAGACGACGCTCCTCAACCTCCTCGGGCTGATCGACGCGCCGAGCGCCGGGACGCTCGACTGGGACGGGCAGCCGGTCGGGACCCGCAGCGACCGGGAGCGGGCGCGCCTGCGCTTGGAGCGGGTCGGGTTCATCTTCCAGCGGTTCTACTTGCTGCCGACGATGACCGCCCTCGAGAACGTCGAGCTGCCGATGCGGACGCTCGGCGTCGACCGGACCGAGCGACGCCGCCGGGCGGCCGAGCTCCTCGCCGAGGTCGGGCTCACAGGCCGCGGCCGCGCGTTCCCGCATCAGCTGTCGGGCGGCGAGGAGCAACGGGTCGCCATCGCCCGATCGCTGGCGAACCGGCCCGGCCTCCTGCTCGCCGACGAGCCGACCGGCGAGCTCGACAGCGAGAACGCGCGCGCCGTGCTCGACCTGCTCGTGAAGCTCCGCTCGGACCGCGGTGCGACGCTCGTCGTCGTCACGCACAACGCGAGCGTCGCGGAGCGCGCGGACCGCCATCTCGCCATGGCCGACGGGCAGATCGTCGCCGACCGCCGGAGCGGGTGACCGATGGCCCGGATCGCCATCCTCCTCGAGGACCGCTGCCACCCGAAGGAGTGCCAGTGGGAGTGCCAGGCGTACTGCCCGCCGGTCCGGATGGGCCAGGAGTGCATCGTCGAAGGGCCGGCGGGCCGTCCGATCATCTCCGAGACGCTGTGCATCGGCTGCGGGATCTGCGTCCACAAATGCCCGTTCGACGCGATCAAGATCCTCAACACGCCCGAGGCCGACGAGTCCGAGATCGTCCATCGGTACGGCTACAACGGCTTCCGCCTCTACCGGCTCCCCGCGCCGCCCGTCCACGGGATCACGGGACTGCTCGGCCCCAACGGCACCGGGAAGTCGACCGCCCTCCGCCTGCTCGCGGGGGCGGACGTGCCGAACCTGGGCGACTTCGAGCACCCCGGGGAGTGGCCGAAGGTGCTCGAGCGGTATCGGGGGACGGCGCTGCGCGCCCACTTCGAACGGATCGCCCGCGGCGGGCTGCGCACCTCGATCAAGCCGCAGTACGTGGACCGGATCTCGGAGGAGGGGAAGACCGTCCAGGAGTACGTGGGGGAGACCCCGACCGCGCTCCGCACCCTCGACGACGTCGGGCTCACCTCCCGCGCCGACCGGCCCCTCGGCGAGCTGTCGGGCGGTGAGCTCCAGCTCGCCGCGATCGCCCGGACGCTCGCGGACGACGCCGACCTCTACCTGGTCGACGAACCGTCCAGCTACCTCGACATCGTCCACCGGCTCCGCGTCGCGCGTCTCCTGCGCCGGCTCGGGGAGTCGAAGAGCGTCGTCGTGGTCGAGCACGACCTGGCGCTGCTCGACTACCTCGCCGATCAGGCGCACCTGATCTACGGCGAGCCGGCGGCGTTCGGGGTCGTCAGCCACCCGATCCCGATGCGCTCGGCGGTCAACACCTACCTCACGGGGTACCTCAAGGACGAGAACGTCCGATTCCGGACCGAGCCGGTCCGGTTCGTCGCGCACCCGCCGAAACCCCTCGCGCGGCAGAACGCGCTCGTGCAGTTCCCCGCGCTGGTGAAGGAGTTCCCGGAGTTCTCCCTCTCGGTCGGCGCCGGGTCGCTCCCGAAAGGCGCGACGGTCGGCGTCGTCGGCCCGAACGCGAC
>JASHXM010000184.1 GCA_030043545.1 Thermoplasmata archaeon
GTCACGGGGATCGACTTTAGCGCCGGTCCCGCCGCGGCCGACGTGGCGTTCGATTCCGAGCTGCTCACCCCGACGGGAGGCTCGGACTGTGGGGCCGGAGCCTCGGACACTCTGATCACTCCGGACGCCGACGGAGGGTTCGTGTGCACCTTCTCGGTCCCGTCCTGGGCGACGCTGGGAGCGAACCTCGTACAGGGAGACGACACCGTCACCAGTGAAGTGACCAGCGAACAGACCTTCACGGAGACCGCCCCGCTGGCGATCTCGACCTCGGCCCTCGCCCCTTGGGATGCGGGGTTGTCCGGGTATGCCCAAGCGATCTCGGCGACCGGCGGGGCCGCTCCGTACACCTGGTCAGCCATCGGGCTGCCCGCCGGGCTGGAGATCGGCCTCACGACGGGGGTCATCACCGGAACGCCCCATCCGGCGAACGGGGGAGTGTTCTCCGTCGTCGTGACGGTGACGGACGCCGATGGTGTCGCGGCGCACCAGTCGTTCCGGCTCACGATCAACCCGGACGTGGAGATCACGACCGCGGCCCTCGCGAGCTGGGACGCCAACGTCCCCGGCTACTCCCAGCCAATGTTCGCCCGGGGCGGCACTGGAGCGCTGACATGGACCGCGACCAATCTTCCGGCCGGGCTGGGTATCGATCCGACGACGGGCAGGATCTCGGGGACCCCGACGGAGTCGAATAGCAGGCCGTTCCTGGTGGTCGTGACCGCGACCGACAGCGCCGGGGACGTGGCCCAGCAGAGCTACCTCCTCACGATCTTTCCCGGGCTCGCGATCGCCACCTCCGCGTTGGCGGGTTGGGACGTCGGAGTGCCCGGCTACCTCCAGCTCTTGAGCGCCACCGGCTCGATCGGAGTGCCCGTGTGGTCCGCCACGGGACTACCCCCAGGACTCACGCTGATCGGAGGCGGCGGTTTGGCCGCGTCGGGAGAGATCCGGGGGACCCCGACGTCCTCGAGCGGATCGCCCTACTCCGTTACCGTGACGGTACGGAACTCGGACGGGTTGAGCGCCCGTCAAACGTTCTCCCTCGCGATCTACCCGGGACTTGCGATCACGACGACCTCGCTCCCCAGTTGGGACGCGGGAGTCCCGGGGTACACGGCGGGCCTGAGCGCTACGGGCGCGATCGGAAAGGTGTCGTGGTCGGCTAGCGGCCTTCCTCCCGGGCTCACCCTGCTCCCCGCCGGCGCGATCGTAGGGACCCCGACCGTGGCGAGCCACACACCCTACGTCGTGGTGATCTCGGTCAAGGACTCGAAGGGGCAGACCGATCAGCAGAGCTACGCAGTGACCATCCTGACGGCGTCGGTGGAGACGGTCAGCTCTACGTCGGGGGCGCCGGGGCCGGTCACCTTCACGGTGGACGGCGTGGTCCCGAGCACCGGATTTGACGTCTACATCGACTCCGCGCCCGGGGTGTTGTCGTCGTCCTCGGTCTCGGTCGGGAGCTGCACCTCGACCTCCAGCGGCTCGCTGACCGACTGCACGGTCGACATCCCGGGGGGGCTCAATTCCGGCGTTTACTTCGTGGACGTGTACCAAGACCCGGCGTCGCCTCCTTTCGTGCTGTCCGTGTTCAGCTTCACCGTCATCCCCGTTTCACCGGGGCCCTCCCTCCTCTTGCTCTTCGGCGGGACGGTCGTCGAGTACGAGGTCGGCGTAGCGGCGTTCGTGATCGGGACGCTCGGGACCGCGGCGGCCGTCTCCCGTCGCCGTCGGGGGCGGGCCGGACCTCCCACTCGCCCGACGTCGGCATCCTCCGGCCGTACGACGAGGTAGCGGCAAGCCTCGGATCTCTATCGGCCGCGCCGGGACGCACGAACCGGCACGAACGTCGGCATCCTCGCCTCCGCCGCCCTGCCGCCGGACGGACCGTAGCGTCGGACCGATCCCACCCCGGCCCGCGCTGGGGTACCGGTTCCGAGAGGACCGCACCGGACCTCCGCGGCTCCGGTGGCGTGACCCACGCGGAGCCTCGCGAACCGCGCGACATCACCAACTCTATAGTCGGGCAGACCGTACGGCGACCTCGGGTGGGGTTCGATGCGGGATTGGCTCCGAGCGGTGAGAACCTGGGTCGTGGTCTTGGCGGCGATCGGGATCGCGGTATCGGCCGGTGTGCTGGGTCTGACCGCCGGCCGTGCCCCCCTACAGATTCAGTCCGGGATCGCCGGCTCCCCCGGGTCGCCGCGGCCGTTGCTCGCCGCCGATTTCTCGCAGGACTTCGCGGGCGAACTCACCAGTCCGAACGTCGAGGAGTATGGTCAGTTCGGCGAATCGATCGCGGCCAGCGGCTCCATCGTCGTCGTGGGAGCTCCGCTGGAGGGCACGGGCCACGCGTACACGTTCAACGCCAAGACGGGCGCCCTGATCGCGACCCTGACCAGTCCCAATCCGGCGACCGGTGGAGAATTCGGATATGCCGTTGCGATCAGCGGCTCGACGGTCGTGGTCGGGGCTCCCGGCGAGACCGGCGCGGGATTCGCGGGGGCGGGGCACGCCTACACGTTCAACGCGAAGACGGGCGCACTGGGCAAGACCTTCACGAGCCCCAACGCCGCGTCCTTCACCGATTTCGGCCAATCGGTGGCCGTCAGCGGATCGACGGCAGTCGTGGGCGCACCCTTCGAGACTGCCTCGGGAGAGAGCGCTGCGGGCCACGCGTACACCTTCGACACCAAGACCGGCGCGCTGACGGGGACGCTGACCAGCCCGAACGCCCAGAGCGGGGGGAGCTTTGGTTGGTCGGTGGGGGTGGGAGGGACTACGGTACTCGTCGGAGCGATCGGGGAGAGCGTCTCGGGGGAGAGCTACGCGGGCCACGCCTACCTGTTCAACGCGAAAACCGGAGCGCTGATCTCGACCCTCAGTAGCCCCAACTCGCAGACCAACGGCGAGTTTGGCTTCGCGGCGGCGGTGAGCGGGTCGACGGCGGTGGTGGGGGCCGCTGGTGAGGGCGATGGGCACGCGTACACCTTCAACGCGAAGACCGGCGCAGCGATCTGGACCTTCACCAGCCCGAACCCGGTCTCCGGGGGGAGCTTCGGCTGCTCCGTGGCCGTGATCGGAGCCACCGTCGCCGTCGGGGCGTACGGCGAGACGGCCTCGGGCGACACCTTCGCCGGTCACGCCTACACGTTCGGAGCGAAGACCGGGGCGCTGATCGCGACGTTCGGCAGCCCCAACCCGCAGGCCAGCGGAGACTTCGGTGACTCCGTCGCGGTGAGCAGCACGACGGTGATCGTCGGCGCCCCGTTCGAGTCAGCCTATGGGCTGACCCACGCGGGTCAGGCCTACCTGATGTGAGGCGGCTCGCGTCCTCGGCCGGGATCGTGCCCCGGGAGACCCCGGCGCGGTGTTGCGGTGCCCGTCCGAGGGCTGGGCGGGCAAGCCGCGTCCATCGAATGGGGGAAGGAACGAGGGAGGCGCCGGAAGCTCCCGGGTGCCCCTAGTTCCCGGGGGAGGGTCGGGAACCCGTCGGGACGGGGTCCGCTCCTACGACTATATGTCGCTAGCACCGTTGCGCCTCAATGCGGGACCGCCGGCGGATGGCCGCCGTGATGTTCACGGACCTCGTTGGATTCACCTCTCTCGCCCACACCGATGAATCGACGGCGCTCGGCGTCGTGGACGCGACGAACCGTCTCGTCCAACCCATCGTCCGCGAGCACTTTGGGCGCACGGTGAAATCGACGGGCGACGGCCTCCTCCTGGAGTTCCCCAGCGCCCGCGGGGCCGTCCTCTGCGCTCTCGCGGTACAGGATCGGCTCCGGTCCGTTCGTGGAGGGTCGAGGGCCGGCCAGCTTCCTCTGCGGATTGGGGTGCACTCCGGGGACGTCGAACGTCGGGGACGTGACGTCCTCGGCGACACGGTGAACGTCGCCTCCCGACTCGAGGCGCTCTCGCCTCCGGGGGGCCTGTGCATCAGTCGCTCGGTCCTAGACCAAGTGCGGAGCAGCGTCCCACTCGACGTCCAGCCGGTCCGGGGACGTTCGCTCAAGGGCCTGGGCACGTCGGTCGAGGCCTACCGAGTTCTCCCCAAAGCCGCTCCGCGGGGGGCCGGTGGTCTCCCGGACGGAGTGCCGAGACTCGCGGTCCTCCCCCTCGCCAACTACAGCCCCAGTCCCGCGGACGCCTACATCGCCGACGGGTTTACGGAGGAGCTAATCGCGATGTTGTCCCAGCTCGACGGGGTCCGCGTCATCGCCCGCACCTCCGTGATGCACTACCAGGCCGATCCTCGCCCAATCTCCGAGGTCGCTCGCGAGCTCCAGGTGGAGTCGATCCTCGAGGGGAGCGTTCGTCGCGCGGCCGACGCGTTGCGCGTGACCCTTCAGTTGATCGACGCGAACTCCGAGGAACACGTCTGGTCCCGGACCTACGATCGGGACCTGAAGGATCTGTTGCGGGTGCAGCGCGAGATCGCCGAGGATGTCTCCGCCCGATTCCGCGCCACGATCGAGTCGACGACGCGAGGGCGCCGGACGGAGACAGCCAGTCCGAGGTCGCATCTCGCCTACCTTCGGGGGATGGCGTCGCTCCGGGAGGAAACGGCCGACGGGGCCGCGCGGGCCGGGCGGGAGTTTCTGCGCGCGATCCGCCTCGACTCACGAAACGCCCGCGCGTACTGCGGACTGGCCGAGGCGCGGCAGACCGAGTGGTACTACCGCGTCTTCCGGGGCCGGACGCCATTTCGGGACACGTGGACCGAGCTCGTGGAACGCGCGCTGGAGCTCGATCCTCACCTGGCGGCCGCCCACGTCACCCTCGGAGGCATCCTCGTTTCGTTCCGGCGAGACTGGAAGGGAGGCGAGTCGGAGTTCCGCCGAGCCCTCCGCACCGACCCGGGCTTCGCGGAGGCCCACATGGCGCTCGGCGAAACCGTCGAGGCGCTCGGGCGCCTCGAGGAGGCCGGCCGGGAGTTCCGACTTGCGCGCGAGCTCGATCCCCTGTCGCTCCAGGTCGCCCGCGACGAGTTCCTGAACGCGATCTGGCGTCGCAGGTACCGTGCCGCGGACGCGAGCCTGAAGCGGTTGAGAGCGCTCGAGGGACGACGTCGGGTCGAGGGCTTCGGTTCGACCGCCTTCGAGGCGATGCTCGCGTCCGTGACGGGAGATGAGCGGCGGTGGGACCGGGCCTATCGGAGAGCCGTCCGCCTCGCACGGACCCCGGCCCAGAGGGTTGAGCTCTCCTTGACGAGGGCGGCGCACCGACGGGACCCCCGGCGCTTCCGTCGACTCATCCCCCGGGCGAAGCGGTTGCTGGCCCCCGCACGGCTGTCGGTGAATCTGGCCGGTGGCTATGCGATGCTGGGGCAGATGGACGACGCGTTCACCTGGCTGCATACGTCGATCCGCGATCCGGGAGTCGCGCTCACCTGGTGGCGATTCGACCCGAGGTACGCGAACGTCCGCCGAGATCCCCGGTGGCCCGCGTTTCTTCGTGAGGCCCTCCGACCCGTCACGACGACCGGCCGGTAGCGTGACCGCCCGACGTGGAGGACGGGCCGGAACTCCCTCCGGGCGTCATCGACCCCGGCGTCGCGCGGGGCGGGGACATCCGTCCTCTCGGGCCCGCGCGCCCCGGACGACCGTCCGAGTCGGGGCCGGTCGAGCAGGTTCCACTTCGCGCGGTGAGCCTCCCTCCCCGCGCACGGCCGGTGTGGACGGGGGCCCGGGGATCGCCCCGGGGCGATGGACCCCGGCGGAGCGGCGTCACGGGGGGAGACCGCCGCACCCCCGGCAGCACGAGTTCCTGTGCCTGAAGCATGATTCGGAGACGGGGGCTCTCGAATCGCTAGGCCCACGACGCCGGAACGGTGCGGGGCCGGAGATGTCGATCTCTCCGCGGGGGGTTATATCGGGATGGAACATCGACGACGTCGAGCGACCGCGGAGTGGGCCCAGATGGGATTGCTCGATAGCATCGCACCGAAGATCAATCCGTACGTCGACTGCTACGCAGTGCTCCACGTGGGCCGCGATGCGACGATGAAGGAGATCCACCGCGCCTACCTGCTGTGCCTCCGCCAGATCGGGGCCGGCCAGTACGCCCTACCGAAGCTCCGCGACCAGGAACTTCTGGACCTCGGCCTCGGGGACGCCACCTCCGCCGCGCGACAGGAGCTCGAGCTATTCAACGGCGTGCCGATGGGCCGCTTCAAGGAAGCGGCTCAACGGTTGATCCTTCGGTCGTACCTCACGCTCAAGTCGTTCGACCACTATCACGGGAAGAAACAGCCGATTCCCGAGGGGCAGTACGTCCCCGGGCTCTACCCGGGAACCGAAGCCTCGCTCCGGCCGCCGCCGCAGATGTGACCCCCCGCCCACTGGCGCTGTTTCGCGCGGTGGTGGAGAATCCCCGCGGGAAGGGAGCTCAACACCCCGTTGCCCGGACCGGAGGCGTGCCTAGGCGGGCCCAGGTCCGGGGGCGTGGGGTGAGTCCGCGAGGTGGGTCCGTGGCTGGTACTGGTACGTCTCGAGGGGCTCCCGCCCCCTCGGGCGCGGAAGGAGGCGACCGAGTCCTCGGCCGGCCGCGCTTCTCGAGAGGGGCCGTCCCCCGAGTCGGACAGGCGATCGGTGGATCCGGTCTTAGGGCCGTACGGGCCCGAGCCAAGATCGGTCCCCGGGCTACGGGGGCGGCCCCCGTCGCCCAAAGGTCTTCGGCGCCAGAGGCCTCCCGGGGCCCG
>JASHXM010000185.1 GCA_030043545.1 Thermoplasmata archaeon
GATCCGCGGGCGGAGCCGAGCGCCCGGGTCGCGACGCGGGTCGCGGTCGTAGACGCCCGCGACGTCGGTGGCGTTCACGACCCGGGCGGCCCGCAGCCGGACCGCGAGGAGCGCGGCGACCCCGTCGGTCGTGTGGCCCGGCTCGGTCCCACCGAGGACCACGGGGGAGCCGGCGCGGAGCGCCGCGACGGCGGCCCGGATCGTCTCCGGGACGTGCGACGGCGCCGGCGGTCCGATCCGGGCGGCGAGCAGGTGCGCGTGGAGGCGGGTCACCTCGATCCCGAGCTCGTCGAGCTCGACCTCGGTCAGGCCGAGCGCCCGCCCGGTCCCGATGTACTCCCGGGCGGTCCGCCCTCCGCCGGTCGTCACGACGAGCGGGAGTCGGGAGCCGATCCGGCGGAGCAGCGTGGCGAGGCGGGTGAGGTAGCCCACGTCGTCGTCCCCGCGGAACAGCACCGAACCCCCGACCGAGACGACGACCGGGGCGACCGGTCGGCTCCGCGCCGGGGCCATCGGCGGCCCGAACGGTCGGCGGGGATAGCCCTGTCGCCGGGCCGCCCCGCTTCTATACGCGCTCCGCGTGGTCCGCCCGATGGCCGCCGCGGCGGAGCGGGCGAAGGAGGCGGCCGCGCTCGCCGCCGTCCGTGCGTGCGTCCGACCGGGGCTCGCGCTCGCGCTCGGCACCGGGACGACCGCCGCGTACGCGGTGCGTGCGATCGCGACGGAGTTCCCTCGGGCCCGGTTCGACTGCGTCGCGAGCTCGCGGGCGACCGAGGAGCTCGCGCGGTCGGTCGGGCTCGGCGTCCGCCCGCTCGCCGCCGACGATACGTTCGACCTCCTGATCGACGGCGCCGACGAGGTGACCCCGCAGTTGGACCTCACCAAAGGAGGCGGGGGGGCGCTGTTCCGCGAGAAGCTCCTCGCGCACCTGGCCCGCGAGTTCGCGGTCGTCGTCGACGAGTCGAAGCTCGTCGGCGCGCTCGGGGAGCGGGCCCCGATCCCGGTCGAGGTCGTGCCGTTCGCCCGCCCGATGCTCGAGCGGGAGTTCGCGGCCGATGGCTACCGCGTCGGAGTGCGGCCCGGGCCGCGCGGGGACCCGTACATCACCGACAACGGCAACGAGGTGCTCGACCTGGCCCCGCCGACGCCGCTCGCCGACCCCGGGCGCACCGCGGCGGCGCTGCGGGCCCGGATCGGGGTCGTCGAGACCGGGGTGTTCGTCGGGCTCGCCAGCCGGGCGTTCGTCGGGCGAGCGGACGGGTCCGTCGAAGAGCGACGCCCTGCCCGCCGGCGGGCGCCGGCCGCGCGCTGACGCGGCGCTGACATTATCCCCCGGGGCGGGTCCCCCCGCCGGCCGCCCGAGGAGCGATGCAGGGAAAGCACGTCCGGACCCGGAACGACGACGGCGTCGGGTACATCGAGATCCACAAGCCGAAGGCGAACACGTACGACCTCGAGATGATGCAGGAGCTCGACCGGGCGATCGAGGAGATGCGGTTCGACGACCAGGCGAAGGTCGTCGTCCTCGGGAGCACCCTCCCCGGCTTCTTCAGCGCCGGGGCGGATATCGAGATGCTGAAGCAGAGCCAGCCTGACTACAAGGCGATGTTCTGCCTGCACTGCCAGGAGACGCTCGACAAGTTCGCCCGGACGCCGAAGGTCGTCATCGCCGCGCTGAGCGGCCACACCGTCGGCGGCGGGCTCGAGATCGCCCTCGCCTGCGACCTTCGGATGATGGCGAAGGATGCGGGGAAGATCGGCCTTCCCGAGCGGAACCTGGGGGTCCTGCCGGGGACGGGGGGCACCCAGCGGCTCCCGCGCCTGATCGGCCCGTCCCGGGCGCTCGACCTCATGATCACCGGTAACCTGCTCACGCCCGACGAGGCGCTCGCGATCGGGCTCGTGAACTACGTCTTCCCGAAGGAGAGCTTCGCGCACGACGTCCAGGCGTACGCCAGCGGGCTCGCGCACGGGCCGTCCCGCGCGGTGAGCCTGATCAAGCGGTCGGTGATGGAGGGGATCGAGATGCCGCTCGGCGCGGGCCTCGCCCTCGAGCGCGAATTGCAGAACCGCCTGTTCATCACCGAGGACGCGAAGGAAGGGATCGCCGCCTACACCGAGAAGCGCAAGCCCAACTTTAAGGGCCGCTGAACGCTAGACGGGACGAGGCGTCACGATGGCGGCCGGCGACCCCCCGAACGGCACTCCGACCGCCCGGAACCTGAGCTCGGGCGGGACGATCGAGCCGGTCCGCGAGATCCTCTGGGGGACGTCGACGGGCGTCCGGAAGTACGAGACGGCGACCGAGCTCCCGGAGGAGATGCGTCGCCTCGTCGTGAAGCTGATGGTCGTGCAGGCGGACACCGAGTTCGCCTCGATCCAGCAGCACCGCCCGTGGCTCGACCGGGCCCCGACGCTCGAGGACCGGTGGATCGAGTCCCGGATCGTCGCCGACGAGGCGCGGCACGGGCTCCAGGCGTGCCGGATCCTGCGCGACTTCGGCGAGGAGGGGCAGCGGTTCATCGACGAGCTGCTCGCGAAGCGCGAAGGTGAGCACAAGCTGGACGCGTTCAACCTGGCGTTCGACCGCTGGTCGGACGTCGGGGCGTTCACCTGCCTCGTCGACCGCGTCGGCGTCTATCAGCTCCGGGCCTTCCAGGAATGCTCGTACGGGCCGCTCGCGCGCGCGATGCCGCTCATGCTGAGCGAGGAGCAGCTCCACCTCAACTTCGGGGCGAGCGTGCTGCGGCGGATGGTCCAGGACGGCGCGAAGTACTACGGGTCGGCCGACGAGGCGAGCGAGGCGG
Source organism: Thermoplasmata archaeon (assembly GCA_030043545.1). GTDB lineage: Archaea > Thermoplasmatota > Thermoplasmata > Lutacidiplasmatales > UBA184 > Lutacidiplasma. The sequence continues at coordinate 2,808 of JASHXM010000185.1, forward strand.
TCCGGAAGTGGTATCCCCGCGCGCTCGACATGTTCGGGCACTCGAACTCGGAGACGAGCCGGCGGGCGATCGAGTTCGGCCTCAAGCGATGGACGAACGAGGAGGCCCGTCGACGCTACATCGCCGAGGTCACCGCGCTGTTCCGGACGATCGGGATCGAGCTGCCGGACGAGCACCGCGACCGGCACGTCGAGTGAGCCGGCTCACGCCGGGCCCACGCGGGGACCGCCGATCCGTCGCGCGCCCGGCCCGGGCCGCACCACGCGAACCTCCTGGATCCCGGCGATCGCCGCCAGGCGGCGCCGCACCGTCGGCAGGTTACGTCGGACCGTGAAGACGTGGACATGGGCGCCGGCGTCGTGCGTGTACGCCGCGACCGGTCGCCCCGCCTCCCGGTTGAGCGCCCGGACCTCGCCGAGCACGGCGCGGGACGCGCTCGTGAGGTAGTCGAGCGACGGGCGGGTCGTCTCGCAGACGCCGCGGAAGTCGTCGCACTCCTCCATGACGGCCGGGAACAGGGCCGCGG
>JASHXM010000186.1 GCA_030043545.1 Thermoplasmata archaeon
TCGGGGGAGTTGACCAGGGCGCGTCCTGCAGCTACTCCAACGGCACGACCGACACGGACGCGGCCTTCTCGGCCACCCCGCTCTACACGTACGCGGGCACGGTCGACGTCTCGGTCTCGAACCTCGTGCCGGGGGCCTACTGCATTCTGCCCGTGCTCCTGGTGAACTCGGGCTCCGTGACGCTCAACGTCACCGCGGTCGTCTCCGCGACCAATGGGGCGATGTGCGCGTCGATCGTGAGCACGAACTGCTACTTCGGCGGCGTTCCGTTCTCGGGCGTGTTCACCGGCGGCGGCTCGACGCTCTACCTGAACAACGCGCTCGCTCCGGGCGGAGTCGACTACACGTCCGTGTTCGTCCAGTTCGCCGTGGGATCCACCGTATCCCCGGGCACCGGGACGTTCACGATCGACTACGTCGGCGTAGCCGGCGACTAAGTCGGTCGAGCCCGCCCCCTCGGAGGGGACCGGCGCAGCCGGTCCCCGAACCTCTTCTCGGCTCTTCTTCTCAGGCCACAACGGTTCACTCGAGCCGGGGTGGCCGAACGTTCACAGTGTGAACGTGGTGGCAGCCGATTTCACGGTAGAAACGCTTAAGCCGTGCCGGCGTCGTCCCCGGGCGTCGTGGCCAACCTCCCGCTGTTCCTCGCGTTCACCTGCGCGATGGGCCTCTCGATCTTCCTGTCGCTGCCGCTGGTGTACAGCCGCCGGGCCCAGGGGCGGTGGGCGGTCGGCCTGAACGCCGCAGCCATCGGGATCCTCCTGTTCCTTCTCGCGGACATCTTCAGCGACGCCGCGCTGATCCTCTACCCCAACGGGTACGTGGCGAACGGAGAGTACGCCACGGCGTTCGCGATCGGCTGCGTCGTGGCGTTCCTCGGCCTCTACGCCGTCGACAACCTTCGACGCGCGGGCGCGGCCAATCGTCCGGCGTCCCCGCGGCGACTCGCGGCGATCATCGCCCTCGCCATCGGGCTCCAGAACCTCACCGAGGGCCTCGTCTTCGGCAACACCTGGACGGCCGGGGTGATCGGCCTCCTCGCGGTCGTCTTCGTCGGCTTCTTCCTCCAGAACGTCACCGAGGGATTCCCGATCACGTCGCCGTTCCTCGGCACCGACGCCCCCCGACCGAAGGGGACGATCATCGGACTGTTCCTCCTGGGGGGCGTGCCGACGATCGCGGGCGGGCTGATCGGCTACGTCTGGTCGAGCCCGCTGTTCGTCGTCACGTTCGACGCGCTCGCGATCGGCGCGATCGCCTACGTGATCCTCCCGATGCTCCGGGTCGCCCTGCGCCCGCTCGAGACTCGCGAGCTGTCGGCCGCTCGCGACCGCTTGGTCTATCTCGGAGTCCTCGTCGGCTTCATCCTCGGGTTCGCGGTCAATGCCCTCTGACCGTTCCCCGGGGTCGCGTCGCCCGGGGATGTCGCCTGCGACCCGCGTCCAGCTGATGCAGGCGCTCGTCGCCCGGGCGCTCGTCGACGAGTTCGGTCTGTCGGAGCGCCGGGCGGCGGCCCTGCTCGGCGTCGTTCCGTCGTCGGTCTCCCAGTATCGGTCGGGGAAGCGGCTCGGGTCCGCCGTCGCCCGATCCGTCGATTCGGACCGCGATCGCCGGGTCGCCCGCCAGACGGCGCAGCGCCTGGTCGCCGGCGCCGACCCGGGCCGGACCGTGCTCGAGGCGGCGCTCAGCTTGAGCGCAACCGGGGGCGACGCTTCGACCGACTCGACGATCGCCGCCGGCCGTCGGACGGCGATCGTCCGGGAGCTGCGGCGTCGAGTGGCGGGCGAGCAGCAGGCGGTCACCGAGTGCATGAGGCTCGCCCAGCGCGCCCGCGATGAGCTGACGCGCGCCCTGTTCCGTCAGATCGCGTCCGACAGCTTGCGGCATGCGGAGATCGCGGGCTCGATCGCCTCGTTCCTCGACCGAGGGATCGGCTCGGTCGCCCCGAGCGGGGTCACCCGCGCGGACGTCGAGCGGCTGATCCAGCGGGAGCACGCCGCGGAGGCGACGGGAACGACCGACCTGAAATCGCAGCTCGGCGGCCTGATGCGGATCCTGTGGGAGAGCATGGAGGCCGACGAGGCGAAGCACGATCGGCTGCTCACGCTCGTGCTCGCCGCGGGGAAAGCGGACGGCGAGGAACCCACCGGCGCACCCTCGTCCCGGCCTCGCGCCTGATGCCGTTCCCAGCGGCGAGGGCGCCTCGACGGGGCCGGCGCGACCCCCTCCGCTACTAATAGTCGGGACGCTCGGGGGTTCTCCGTGTCGATGGCCCACTGCACCGGCTGCGGCGCCCCGCTGCCGGGGAACAGTCAGTTCTGCCCCTACTGCGGGACCGCGGTCGCCGCGGCACCCGCCCCACTCGCCTCCTCGGGTAGCCCTCCGGCCGCGGGGCCGGCCCCGGGGTATCCTTCCCCGGGAACCCCGCCCCCGGGGTACGGTCCGTCGATGGGCGGAGGGGCGCCGTCGCGGCCCCGTCACCGACTTTTGCTGATCGTCGGGATCGTGCTCGTCAGCTTGATCGTCATCGGGTTCATCGTCTCCTACTTCCTTGCGGCGCCCCCCCCGCCCGTCGTCGTGAACGACGTGAACTTCACCGCCACCGGCAACACGTGCGGGCTCACCGTCTCCCCCGTCGGCTACACCGGGTTCAACGCCTCCACGTCGTCGAACGTCTCCCTTTCGTTCCCGGTCCCGAACTACAACGGGAGCTCGTGTTCGATCCACGGGGTCTCGACGCCGACGACCGGATTCAAGCTGTACCCGTCGGGGCTCCCCCTGACGATCAAGGGCGGGGGGTCGGGGTCGCTCAACATCACGATCCACACCCCGTCGGGCTCGTTCAACGGCAACCTGACGATCAACGTGAAGTGAGCGGGCTTGCCGGGCGCCTTATGGCCCCGGCCGCGATGCGTGGGAGATGGCCGCCCCGTTGAGCAGTCCGTCGTTGCTGCTGTTCATCGGCAGCGAGCCGGGCCCGGAGATGTCGCGGCGAGGGCCGCAGTGGGGGTTCGGCCGGCGCGTCTTCGGCTACATCGCTCCGCCGATGCTGGCGGCCCCGAAGACCCCGCCTCCGCGGGTCCCGGCGCCGGGCGACTCGACGATCGACCCGGACGGTCCCCGGCACCTCCCTCCCCCGGAGGTGGTCTGCGTCGACCTCGTGCAGGAGGTCGCCCAGGCGACCGGCTGGTCGGTCGAGCTCGTCGACGTCAACAACCCGGGCGAGCGGGCGGCGCTCGTCGCCCGGTACGTGAGCGACAACGACGTGCTGCCGATCCTGGTCCGACCCGATGGGGCCCGCCTCGAGGGGGCGGAACAGTTCGAGTCGCGGACGGTCCGCCGATTCCTGCGCCGGCGCTGAACAGTTACCGGACCGCCGTACGACAGCCCGCGCAGAGGCGGGTCCACGGGGCGTTGGTCATGCGGCAGTGGGCGCAGATCCAGGGACGGGTCCGCGCCGGGGCGTCGGACGCGCGGACGACCGCGGCGATCGCCGCCAGCGGAGGAGCCTCGGGCGGCTCGCGATAATCCGCCGGGGGTCCCAGCGGCCGCCAGAGCAGCGGTCCGTCGTCCGGGAGTTCTTCGGACGTCGCGAGTCGGGCTCCGCCGCTCCGGGGAAGCGGCATCGACCAGAGCCGGTGTAGGAGGGCGGAGACGTTCACGGGATCGGAAGGGGTCGATGGGACCGTCGGCTCCGGGTCGGCGATCGGGGCCACGGTGATCGGTTCCGGGGGGGCGGTTGGTGTTGGGACGGCCGCGCGGACCTCGGGGACGTCCGACGGCACGGGTTCGGGTTCCGGTGCCGATACCGGAGGATGCACCGTGATCGTCGGGGTGACCGGCTCTATCGGTCGGGCCTCCGAGCGCTCGGGCCGGTGCGTTTCTGCCGCGGTCGGTCCGGGATACCGGTTGCCGCTCCACGCCGCGACGACATGGAACCGGGGAGGCGGTCTCCGCTCGACCACGGCGCTCGTAGCGGGGGGAAGCGAGCCACGCCGTATAAGAGGCGATGGTTCAACGGAAGGCGCGACGGCCGACGGCTCGGCTATGTACGCCCGACCGGGTCCGTCGTGGAGCCATGTCGGAGCCCGAGACCCCTCCCCCGCGACCTCGCCCGACCGGTGCGACGGTCCGGTTCGAGGAGCTGCCGCTCCACCCGACCCTTCGGCAGGGGGTCCGCGAGATGGGGTACCACTCCGCGACCCCGATCCAGAGCCGAGCGATCCCCGAGGCAGTCCAGGGGCGGGACGTGGTGGCCACGGCGCAGACCGGGACCGGGAAGACCGCGGCGTTCCTCCTCCCGATCCTGGAACGGACGCTCGACCTTCCCCCCGGCCGGATCTACGCTCTCGTCCTGACGCCGACGCGCGAGCTCGCGCTGCAGGCGGAAGGGTTCGTCGAGCGGTTGGGCCGGTATACCCGCCGCCGCGGCGCCGCCGTGTACGGAGGGGTCGGGATGGAGCCGCAGACCCGGGCGCTGAGGGGCGGGGCGGAGATCATCATCGCCACCCCCGGCCGGCTGCTCGACCACATGGAGCGGGGGTACGTCGATTTCGCCGCGCTCAAGATCCTCGTCCTCGACGAAGCCGACCGGATGCTCGACATGGGGTTCCTGCCGGACGTCCGGCGGATCCTCGGCCGACTTCCGCGCGCCCGGCAGACGATGCTGTTCTCCGCGACGATGCCGCCGCCGGTCGTCGAGCTCGCTCGGGAGTTCCTGTCCGAGCCCCGGATGGTGCACGTCGACCCGACCACGGTCGCCGCGGTCGGCGTCACTCACCTCGCTCTCCCGGTCCCCGCCCACCTGAAAGCGTCGTTGCTCCGCCAGCTCCTGGACGACGAGACGATGACGAGCGTCCTCGTCTTCGCCCGGACCAAGCACCGGGCCGATCGGCTCGCGCGGCAGCTCGAGCACTGGGGGTCTCCACCTCGGTGATCCACGGGAACCGGAGCCAGAGCCAGCGGGTCCGGGCGCTCGAGGGGTTCCGCGGCGGCGCGCATCGGGTGCTCGTCGCGACCGACATCGCCGCGCGGGGGATCGATGTCGAAGGGGTGAGCCACGTGGTGAACTTCGACGTGCCCCACGAGTCGGAGGTGTACGTTCACCGGGTCGGTCGGACCGCGCGAGCCCAACGCCGGGGAGAGGCGTACACGCTCGTCGCCCCCGAGGAGGAGTCCGACCTCAAGGGGATCGAGCGGTTGATCGGCTTCCCGATCTCGCGGGTTCGCATCCCGGGGTTCGACTACGGGGCGCCGGCCCCTCCGCGAGAAGGTCGTCCTCCACCGGGCCGCGGCGGGGGTCCGCCTCGGCGTCGCTCCGGTGACC
>JASHXM010000187.1 GCA_030043545.1 Thermoplasmata archaeon
CCTGCCACGGGGGACCGAGGTTGGGAGGCTAGAGCCGCCCGGCGCGCTGCAACACTTGGAGCGCCGTGATCGTGATCCACCGGCTCGGGCGACCGGGAAACTCGACCCCGATCGAGAAGTACGGCGTGCCCATCCCGGCCATGTACGCGTCGTCTTCCTGGTCCGGGTGCAGCGCGTCCAGGTTCCAACTCCCGTCGGCGTTCCGGCGTCCCTCGAGCCAGTCGAGGGCCTTCGTGAGGCGTCGATCCGAGCCCGCGCCCAGCGAGGTCACCACGTCGAGGCCCACCAGTACGTCGTAGTAGTAGTGGACGGGATAGTGGGTCCGTAGCCAGGGCCCGTACACGGGCCCCTTCTCCCGCATCAGCTCTCGGTCGAGATAGAATTCCAACCCTCGATCGATCGAGCGGCGCATCTCGGGGCTCCGCCGGGCGTCGGGGATCGACGCGAACGCGGCCAGCGCCTGCCAGCAGTCGAGCGTGCCGTTCTTCGACGGCCAGCAGTGCCAGCCCCCGTCCCGCTTCTGGGCGGCGATCAACCACTCCAGCGACCGGGTGACCCGTCGGTCGCTCTCGAAGCCGAGTCGCATCGCCAGTCGGACGTCGCCGGCGGTGCAGCAGACCTCGCTGTCCCGTCCCCCCATTTCGTTGAAGCGGGGACCGGACATCCGGTCAAAGTAGAGCCGAGCCGCCCGGGCGACGCGCGCGTCGGACCGGTCCATCCCGAGGTCAGCCAGGAGGCCGAGGATGTACCGGGTCGCGATGTACTTCGGCCCCTCCATGTCGCGAGGGCGCGAGGTCGGGGTGCTCCACTGACCTCCCGGAAGCTGTCGCTCGAGGAGTTCCGCGGCCCAGCCCGACCGGCCGATCGACTTCCGCGCAGCGACGACCGCCCGGTCGGTCGCCGGCCGGGCCAAAAGCTCGCGGTAAACGCGGTAACGAACGCTCGGTTCATCGGTGCGGAGCAACCACGACTTCAGCGGGGTGGCTAGGCGGAGGCCGCGGGTCGGCGCTCGCAGCACGACCTCAGGAGGCCTTGCGGCCACTTCAATCCGCGCGGAACGGCCGCCCGAGTCGGGCGACCCCCCGGACGACCTTATCCTCCCCTGGCGCTCGCCGCGGCCGTGCCGACGGCGGCGGGCGACCTCTCCCAGTTCCGGACGGCGTTCGCCTTCCAACTCCGGTCGTACCTTCGGACCTGGCGGTTCATCGGACTTCTCGCCTTCGTGCTCGTCATCTCGCTCGCGATCTTCGCGATCCAGCTGCACCGGGGCGTGGCGACCGTCACCGCCAACAATCCGACGCCGGCCGCCTACCTCACTTCGTTCCTGTCGACGATCTCGGACGCGATCATCATTGTCGGGGCGTTCCTGGGGGGCGATGCGCTCGCGGTCGACCTCGCGGGCGGTCCGGGCTATCTCATGCTGTCGCAGCCAGTGCGACGGCGAACGCTGCTCGCCGGCCGGTTCGCGGCGGCCGCCGCGACCGGAACGGCGATCGGCCTGGTCTACTACGCCTTCGCCGGGCTGGCGGTGCAGTACTTCTACGGCAGCATCCCGGTGACGATCCTCGCGTCGCTCGGACTCGCCCTGTTGTTCCTGCTCGCCGTGCTCGCGGTCGCGTTCTTCTTCAGCTCGTTCTTCCGCACGCCGGCGATCAGCATCATCGCCGCGCTGCTGATCCTGATCATCGGATTCCCCCTCCTGACGGCCGCCGGCACGCTCACCGGGACCGAGCCGTGGTTCTCGCTCGATTTCGGCTCCCAGGCGATCACCTCGGTGTTCGGCTGGAACTTCGCGCACGAGTCGGTGAGCCACGTCATGGGCGGACGGCGGGGGATCACGATCGCGCTCTACACGTTCAGCCCGTACTGGTACGAGGGGGCCGCCATCATGGCGGCGTACTTCGTCGCCTTCCTCGGCGCGTCGTACTTCGTCTACCGCTTCAAGGAGGTGAGGGGGTAGATGCCGTCCCTCGAGGCGCAGCACCTCACGAAGCGGTTCCACGAGTTCACCGCGCTCGACGACGCCTCGTTCCGGTTCGACGGGGGCGGCGCGATCGGCTACCTGGGCCCGAACGGCGCCGGGAAGACGACGACCTTGAAGCTGTTCACGTCGTTCCTCCGGCCGACCGCCGGGACTGCGACGATCAACGGGGTCGACGTCGCCTGGGACCCGAAGGCCGCGCTCGAGGACGTCGGGGCGGTCGTCGAGTCCCCCGAGCCGTATCCGGCGTTGACGGCGCGCGAGACGCTCGCGATGATCGGGCAGTTCCGCGGCCTCTCGGGGGAAGAGATCCGGGACCGGACCGAACGGCTCGCCCGCGAGCTCGATCTCCCGCCGCTCGACCAGCGGACCGCGAAGCTGTCGAAGGGGCAGCGCCAGCGGGTCGTCCTCGCGGCCGTCCTGCTCCCCGAGCCGTCCGTGCTGCTCCTCGATGAACCGACGAGCGGACTCGATCCCGCCGAGCGGGTGATCATCCGCAACCTGCTCGTCCGGCTCAAACACGAGAACCGGCTCATCCTGATGAGCTCCCATCTGCTCTCCGAGGTCACCGAGATCTGCGACCGGGTGATCTTCGTCAACCGGGGCCGGATCGTGCTCCAGGACACCGTCGAGAGCCTCGCGAACCGGTTCCGGGTGACGAGCGTCGATGTCGAGTTCTCCCTGCCCGTCGACCCGGCGCGCCTCGGGTCGATCCCCGGGGTCTTCCACGTCCAAGCGTCCTCCGCGACCCGCCTTCGCCTCGAGTTCGACGGCTCGGACGAGAGCCGCACCCGCATCCTGGAAGCGTGCCAGGCGGTGGGCCGGGTGACCTCGTTCAGCAGCTCGGCGCTGACGTTGGAGGACGCCTACCTCCGCCTGATCCAAGGTCCCGGGGCCGCGGCGCCTCCCTGACGGCCGTCGGCCGATGGTTTATCGGGCGGAACGCCGTCCGGGCGGCCCGTGGCGTGGCCCGAGCTCGCGCCGCTGTACGGCACCTGGGTCGGCGAGGGGACCGAGGGGGGTCTCGGTGCCGCCGCGGGCCGCGGGGAGTTCGAGTTCCGTCCCGAGCTCGACGAGCGGGTCGTGGTGCGCACGAACCGGGCCGAGTACCCGGAGTCCGGCGGCCGCCCCGCGTCGACCCATCGCGACCTGATGATCGTGTTTCGGGGGGCGAGCGGCGCGCCGCGCGCGACGTACTGGGACACCGAGGGCCACGTCATCGACTACGAGGTCCGGCCGCTTCCGGCGCCCGACGTGGTCGAGTTCCGGACGGACCCGCGCGCCCCCGGCAC
>JASHXM010000188.1 GCA_030043545.1 Thermoplasmata archaeon
GCCCGCCCGGCGGCGCTCCCGGTGCCGGGACGCCGCGGGGTCACGGTGGGAAGCGCGAGCCGCGCCGGGATTCCGGGGGCGGCCGCGAGCCCGCGCTGACCCGCTCCGGCGACGGTCGTGCCGGCCGACGGAAAGCCGAACCATCCGGCGTGACCGCCGGCGATCGAGACGAGGAACGGCGACGCGAGGGCGACCCCGAGGTAGGCGGTGAGCAGCACCGGGGAGCTGCTCCCGACCGCGAGCTCGAGCGGCACGATGGCGACCGACGGGAGGAACGCGAGCTCCACGAACAGGAGCCACGCCCGGTGGGCGAGCGGGGAGAGGGGCCGGAACGGCCAGACGATCGAGAACGGCGGGAGCAGGACGATCAGGACCGCGAGGAGCGCGTCGCGGATCCCGACCATCAGCACGAGGCCGAAGACGAGCGCGAACTGGACGAGCGACAGCACGAACGCGAGGAGGGCGTTGTTCCCGGAGAGACCGAGCTCGCCGGAGCCCGCGAGGTTCACCCAGTGTTGCCACGCCCCGCCGTCCCAGCCGGCGACGACCGGGAACAGCGCCCCGGCGACCGCGAGGATCGCGCCCCCGATCGGCACGGCGAAGTTGGCGGCGACGACGGCGAGCAGCAGGCGGGGCAGCAGCGCGTCGAGGCGACCGGCCCACCGGGCGGAGACGGCCCGCGCGAGGTAGAGGAACGCCACGCCGAGCACGACGAGCGCGATCGCGGGGTCGACGACGTTCGCCAGCAGGTAGGCGGAGAGGCGGACCGCCGGGGCGAGGAAGTTCGCGGGACCGCCGCCGGCGATCGGCGGGTAGAGCGACGTCGGCGCGAGCTCCGGCACGAGCAGTTGATCGTACGTGGGTCCGATCACCGCGGCGACGAGCGCCGTCAGGTCGGCGAACAGCAGCAGCAGGACCGTCTGGACGATCGTCGGGAGGTCGAGGGCGTCCATCGGCCCCGCCTAGGTGCCGGTGACGACCCAGTGGGCGAGGCCCCAGGCGAGCCCGCTCACCGCCGCCGCGAACAGGACCGAGCCGATCAGGGCGTCCCGCGCCCGATCCTTCGCCTGGACCTTCTTCGTGACGTCGTTCGAGAACCAGCTGAGGGCGACCCGCGCCCAGACGAGGGCGAGGACCCCGCTGCCGGCGAGCCCGACGAGCTCCACGAGGCGCCCGAGCGCGGCGGTGAAGTTCGCGACGGGGGCGGGCGTCGGGGCCGACTCGGTCCGGGCCCGGCCGAGGGCGCCAGCGGGGGCGAACCCGACCGCGCTCACGAGGACCGCGACCGCGACGGCGACCGCGCTCGAGGCGGCGAGCCAGGGCCCGCTCACGGGGGGTCCCTCCACGCGAGGATCTCCTCGCCGTCGTCCCCGCGCTCCGCCTGGAGGCGGCCGTCCGCGATCAGCCGGTCGACCGCCGCCCGGGCCGCCTCGATCGGAACGCCCTCCTCCTCGGCCAGCAGCTCCACCGTCCCCCGATCGACCCCATCGGCCGGCTCGACGATCCCCCGGATCACCGGGACCGGGTCGGGGGGAGCCGGATCGACGGGCGGTCGTCGGCCTCGCCGTCGGCGCCACCCGACCACGACCGCGGCGACCCCGACGATCGTGGCGATGGCCCCGACCTCGCCCACGAGCGGCGAGACGGCGGCGAGCGGTGTCGCAACGACGGAGACGTTCGCCGTCGCCGCGACCCCGAGCCGATCGACGACCGTCACCTCGATCGTCAGCGGACCGGCCGCCGACGGGGCGGAGACGGTCGAATCCCCGTCGGCGCCGATCGATCGCTGAACGCTCGTTCCGTCGGTGCCGTTCGCCCACAGCTCGAACGGGGGCGCTCCCCCGACGACGCCGACCTCGACCGACCAGCCGCCGGCCGGCCCGGTGCGGCCCACGGCCGTCAGGAGGAGCGCCGGAACGCCCACGACCGACTCGGTCGAGCTCCACTCGGCGCCGGCGGCGTCGACGAGGTCGACCGAGACGTTGATCGGGCCCTCGGCGTGGGCGGTCGACGACGCCGCGAACGGCCCCGGCCCGACGGCCGTGCCCGCCGAGGTCGAGTTGCCGACCACCGGGGTATCGGGGACCATGGCCCAGTCGAACGGGGGCACGCCGGCGACGATCGAGCCGGCGACCGCGATCGCCGTTCCGCCCGAAGCCGGGGTCGCCCCGACCCGGGTCGCCGCGGCGAGGGCGGGCGCGATCTCGATCGGCGCGCTCGCGTTCGTCGCGGCGACGCCGAGCGCATCGACGACACTGACGACCGCCTCTTCGGTCCCGGGGCGGCTCGCGTTCATCGCGAGGAGGTACGTCCCGTCGGTGGCCACGCGCCGCGCGGCGGTGCTATCGTTCCCCTCGAAACCGGCGCGGAGTCGCAGCGGCGGGACTCCGCCCGCCACCGTCACCGGGACGTAGGAGGTGCGGCCGGTCTCGCCCGGGACGGTCGCGTTCCCGATCGCGACCGTCGGGAGCGGGGCGACCGGTTCGATCAGCTGGGCGTACGCGGAGGCGTACGGGAACCCCGTCTCCTCGGCCGTGACGGAGATGTTCGCCGTCCCGGGGGTCGCGAAGTCGCACGCGAAATCGTCGGCATCGAGGGCCGCGTCGGAGCGACCCCCCACTTCCTCGCAGACCGCCGCGGTCGAGAACGCGTCGGCGGCGACCGACGACACGATCGCGATCCGGAGCGGAACGCCGACCTCCGCGCTCCACGACGACGGGACGAGCGCGATCTGGAGCGGCCCCCCGACGGTACCGTTCTCCTCGGACCGGGCCCGCGCGACGACCCCGGCGGCGTCCGATACCGTGACCCGCGGGTCGAACCCGGGGCCGACCGAGCCTCCCGAGACGGAGAAGTTCCCCGCCGAGGAGACCGTCACCGAGGTCGTCGGGCCGTCGCCCCAGTCGACGGAGACGAGGTACGGCGCTCGGCCGCCGACGATCGTGCCGAGGGCCTCCGCGGAGAGGCCGGAGCCGGCCGGAGGGAGCACCGCGTGCACCGCGCGGATCGACAGGGCGGCGTCGACGGCGTAGGTGGCGGACGCCCGGGCGACGACGGTGGTCGAATCGCGGCCGCAGACGACCTGGCTCGCGCCGACGACGTCGAGCGAGCTCGGCCCGCTCGTCCCCCCGAGCGCCGTGAAGTTCGTCGTCGGGCCGGCGAGCGGCGCCAGCTCCCCTTCGAACCCGGTCGACCCGGGGGACCAGCGGTACCAGAGGGGAACGAGCCGGCACCCGGGCGGGGCGGCGGTCCAGACCGCGGTCACCGGGGTGACGTTCCCGGTGTCGGTCCACCAGCTCGCCGGGTCGATCTCGAGCTGGGGCGCGTAGGTCGGAACGGTGGCCGGCGCGCGGGCCGCGGGGGCGTCCGGTGCCGGGAGGGGTACCCCGGCGGACGGCGCGATCAGTCCGGGGGCGACGAGCGCGAGCGCAGCGAGTGGGGCCCAACTGCGCCGCCCGCGGCGAACCCGACCGTCCGGCACGTTCCGACCGCGGTGCGACGGCCGGACGGTAGAAGCGCCCGCACCGCCCGGCGGTCGATGGAACGCGCGGTCACCGGGCGATCACGAGGGCGGCGTGGTCGCGCGAGAACGGGGCGAGGCCCGGCCGGGACGCGACCCGACAGCCGCCCCGCCCCAGCTCCGCGACGGCGTCCCGGACGATCGCCTCCGCGGGCCGCCGCTGCGTCACGGAACGGACCTTCAGCATCAGCACGCCGCTCCCGGAGGGCGCGAGCATCACGCTCGCGTTGTCGAGGAAGATGCGGGCCTGGTCGCGCTGGGCGATATCCTGGTAGAGGAACTCGACCTCGCCGACGTCGGCGCGGTACCGTTCGGGGAGCTGCGCGTCCCCGAGGATCGGGAGCAGGTTCGGGCGGCGCCGGGCCAGCGCGAGGAGCGGCGCGAACGCGGTCGGGCTCTTCTCGACCACGAAGATCGCGGTCGACGGCCACGCGTCCGCGAGGTGGCTGACCGTCGTCCCGTGCGCCCCGCCGAGGTAGAGCGCGGCCGCGGGCGGTCGGAGCACGTCCGGC
>JASHXM010000189.1 GCA_030043545.1 Thermoplasmata archaeon
AGAGCACCCCCGGCAGCAGGAACGCGAGGTAGCTCGTCCCCGCCGGCGCGTGGAGCACCGTCGAGTCGAGCTGGTCGGTCGGGATCTGCGATAGGCTCCCGCCGAAGAAGGCGAGCCACATGAACGGTTGGACGAGCGTGAACAGGATCACGAGCGGGTTGCGGAACGTCTTGAGGAGCTCGCGGGCGTAGAGCCCCGAGAACTGCGACAACTGACCGACGTGCCCGTCGGCCGACCGCGCGGCGGTCGACGGGAGCGTCACCGTGGCGGTCGCGGGGCTCATCGTCGCGCCCTCCGCACGTTGAGGTAGAACTTCCGGTAATCCTGCACGTCGCTCCCCGGCTGATCGATCCGCTTCCCCGTGAGGTCGATGAACGCGGTCTCGAGGCTCGGCCCCTGGACGTTGATGCGACGGATCCCGTCGGCCCCGACCGTCTGGAGGAGCGGTGGCAGCGTCGCCTCGGCCGAGTCGACCCGCAGCACCCACGCAGCGCCCTCGGCGCGTACCTCCGTCACGCCCGGGACCGACGCCAGCCGCTCGGGCGTCACCGCCTGGGACGTCTCGAGCTCGATGAAGTCCGCCTTGACCCGCGCCTTCAGCTCCGCCGGGGTGCCCGTCGCGACGAACTTGCCGTGGTCAATCACCGCCACGTGGTCGCAGAGCCGGTCGGCCTCCTCGATGTAGTGCGTGGTCAGCAGCACGGTCACGCCGAACTGCCGGTTGACCCCCGAGATCAGTTCCCAGAGCATCCGCCGGACGTTCGCGTCCAGGCCGATCGTCGGCTCGTCCATGAAGATCACCTCGGGCTGGTGCAGGAGCGCGAGGGCGATCTCCATCTTCTTCCGCATCCCGGTCGAGTACGTCCCGACCTTGTCCTTGCGCCGGTCGGTGAGCTCGAAGTACGCGAGGAGCTGCTCCGCGCGCCCTTTCCAGTCCGAGAGCCCCTGGAGCTTCGCCTGGAGCCAGAGGTTCTCCCAGCCGGACAGGTCGTCGTCGAGGATCACCTCCGCGGCGACCCAGCCGACCCGCTGCTTCACGTGCATCGGGTCGCGGACGACGTCGTATCCCGCGACGTTCGCCGTGCCGTCGGTGAGGTCGCTCAGCCCTGTGAGCAGCTTGATGATCGTCGTCTTGCCGGCGCCGTTCGGCCCGAGCAGCCCGAAGATCGACCCCGCCGGCACCCGGAGGTCGACGTGGTCGACCGCGACGAGGTTGCCGTAGACCTTGGTGAGGCGTTGGGCATCGATGGCGAACCCGTTCCCCGTCATCGGGACGAGCCCCGTCCGGCTGCTCGACGTCGCGGGGTGGGTGCGGTCGAGCGACCCCCGAGGCGAGCGAGCCGGCCCGCGAGCTCGTGCACGACCTCGGCGCGCAGCGCGTCAGACCGAGGCGCCGGGGGGCGAGCATCGATCGCAACGTCGATGGAGTCGAGGGCCCGGCGGAGCCGAAGCAGCAGGAACGTCCCCGTGTCCTCGACGCCCACCACCTGGGCCCAGAGGGCGGAGAGATCCGGGGTCTGGGCGGAGCGTCCCGCGGTGCGCGCGCGGATCCGGGCCAGCGCCCCCCGTCCCTCGGCCGTGATGCCGTACAGCCGTCGACGACCCGCGCTCCGGGCGCGAGCAAGCCCTCGCGCCTCGAGCTTCGCGAGCGCCGGGTAGATCGCCCCGGGCCCCGGTCGCCAAGCGCCCTCGGTCCGCTCCGCGATCTGCTCGGCGACGGAGTAGCCGTGGACCGGGCCGTCCCGTTCCATCAGGGCGAGCGCGTAGAGGCCCACCACGCCGCGATACGGCGCCCCTCGTGCTCCCGCCGGACCCGGCACGGGGACCGCGTGGCGAATGAGCGGATAACTGTGTCGATACCGTACTAGCGAGCCGACGGCCCCGACGTTGCGCTCGGGACCCCCGCCACCGGGGGCGCTTGCTACTTCTTCCCCATCAGCGCCGCGAACGGCCGCGCGTCGAAGTAGACTTGGATGTGCGTGATCTTCCCGGCCTTCACCCGATACCACTCCGCGCACGGCGCGGTACCGGCGGGCGTCTTCGTGACGAGGTCGTAGAAGAGGGCGACCTCGTCGCCATCCGCGAACATGCGTTTCATGTCGACCCGCTCGATCATCGGGGCGAGCTGGCCCAGGGCGGCCAGGTACGGCTCGGGAGAGCCGAACCGGTCCAGCGGGCCCACGAACGAGAGGTTGTCCGCGAGCAGCCCTCGGGCCGCCTTCATGTCGCCCTTCCCCATCGCTCCCTGGTACGCCATCACGACGTCCTTTGCGTTCACGGTGTTCCTACTCCTCTCCCGATTCCCCCGGGGCGTCCTGCCAGCAGGCTAGGACCGGCCCGCCCGGCGGCTGGAACCAGAAGAAGCATCCCATCCCCGGCAGGTCGACCGGCGGGAGGACGATCTTCGCCCCCGCCCGCGACACCTGCTCGAGCGCCCGATCGAGATCCGCGACGCGCACGTAGCTCAGACTGGACGGGGGCTCGCTCGGACGGGTAGGCCGGATCCCTCCGCGCCCCCCACCGGGAGCCTCGTAGGCGAGGTACTCGCCCTGCGGGAGCGCCCGCGACTGAAATCGCCAGCCGAACACTCGTTCCAGGAACCGCCGCGTCTCCCCGGGATCGTCGCTGGAGAACTCCACGAACTCCATCGACCCGTCGGGCGAAGCCGTTCGGGCCCGCTTCGGCGCCGTCGGTTCTCGGGACGGAGCCGGAGGCACGGTTCCGCTATACATTGGATAGTTATAGGGCCCGCAGTGTCCCGGAGGATAGCGGCGACTCGACGCGAGGGGACCGCCGAGTCGGTCCCGACAGCTCCGACGGCTCGGGTCGTTCCGGATCCCCTCAAGCTCGGCGTGCAGCGACTGGGCCGTAAGTGGACGCTACTGCTGCTCCGCGATCTCGCCTTCCGGAAACTGCATCGGTTCGGCCAGCTGCTCCAGAACAATCCGGGACTGACCCCGCGGGTGCTGGCCCGGAGGCTCCGCGAGATGGAGGCGGAGGGGTTGATCCAGCGCTCGGCGATCGGGGCCTCGGTCCGCTACGAGCTCACCGCCCGAGGGGAGGACGCCGTGTTCATCCTGCTCGCCTACCTCCGGTACGGCGCCCGACACTTCGTCGGCTCGTCTCCCCTCGCCCGCGAGTAGGACGGTCGGAGCGAAGGCCGGCCGCGTCCGCGTGCGTGCGCGAGGGACCGGCCGGGGTGCGCGAGGTCGAACGATCGGGAGGGGGGACCATCCCCGGTCCCCTTGGTTACGGGCGGGGAACTCAGGGCCGGAAGCGTTATGAGTGCGGGCTCTCGGCAGAGGCCGCAAAGGACGTCGCCCGGCGTCCGTGGATTCTCGGAGGTAGACGGCGTGGTAAGCGAAGGGGGAGCGCTGGCCCCGGCGCCCGCCGCCACCGCGGAAGCTTCGCCTCTCTCCCGACGAAGCGAGATCGGGATCATCGTCGCGCTGCTGCTGGGTCTCCTCCTGGGAGCGCTCGACAACTTCATCGTCGCCACCGTGCTCCCGAACATCGCCAGCGACCTCAACGACGTCTCGGGCCAGGTGTTCGTGGTCACGAGCTACCTCATCGCCCAGACGGTCGCGATCCCGATCTTCGGGAAGCTGTCGGACCGGTTCGGCCGCCGCTCGTTCTACCTGTTCGGCCTCGTGATCTTCCTGATCGGCTCCGTCCTCTCCGGCCTGAGCCAGAACCTCAACGAACTGATCGCGTTCCGGGCCGTCCAGGGGCTGGGGAGCGGCGCGTTCTTCACCGTCGTCTTCTCGATCGTCGCCGACATCTTTCCGCCGAAGATGGCCGCCCGCCTGGTCGGCATCCTCTCCGGGGTGTTCGGCGTGGCGATCGTCGCCGGTCCCCTGATCGGGAGCACGATCATCGACATCACCACCTGGCGGTGGATCTTCTTCGTCAACCTGCCCGTCGGCTTCGCCGCGATCGGGCTCGTCCTCTCCACGATGGGCCCGATGCGTCCGGCGACGACCGTCGCCCGGCCGTTCGACACCCTCGGCGCCGTCTTGATGGCGGTCTGGGTCGGCACCCTCGTCTTCGCGTTGGTCGAGGTGTCGAACGGGTGGGCGTGGACGGATCCCCGCACGATCGCGCTCCTCGCGGTCGCGTTGATCGTCCTTCCGATCTCGCTCTGGCAGGAGTGGCGCGC
>JASHXM010000190.1 GCA_030043545.1 Thermoplasmata archaeon
CCCGGGCGAGTCGCAGGTCCCGGGCCAAGTGTTCGGCGGCGACCAGTCGCTCCAGCGTCGCGCCGGCGCTCGGGCGCGGCCGGAGGTCGAGCGTCGCGCCGATCTCGCGCAGCAGTCCGCCGTCCCGCTCGGTCCGCAGGAACGCGCTCAGGAGCTCCCGCTTCGTCCGGGAGTCGTCCCGCAAGCGGCCCCAGAACTGGTGGAAGGCCCGCGCGTCGTTCGGGCGCGCCCCGACCGGCTTCGTCCGCTCGAGCAGGTCGAGCACGACGTCCCGGTCCCGGACCTCGCCGACGAGCCGCGCGAGCCGCTTCACGCGGCGGGCGAGCGCGCGGACCGCCTCCCGGTCGTCGACGCGGAGGAGGCGCCCCCAGAGGTCGAGGCCGACCTTGAGCCGTCGCATCGCCCGGTGGAGGTCGTGGATCTGGTCGACGGACGGCTCGGGGGAGCGGACGACGTCGTCGAGCTTCGCGGTGACGTCCGCGAGCAGCTGGTCGACGCCGGCGGTGAGCGGCCCGCGACGGCCGCCGGTCGAGGACGCGCGCGCGCTGGCCCTCCTCCCGCGCGCCGGAACTCCGACCGGTTGAAAGGCCTTCGCGTCGGCCGTCGCCCGTCGGCGACCGGCCCCGATTTAGCCTCGCGTTCCTCCCGATGGGCGTGCCCCGCGAGCGGCCGGCGACGGCGGTCCGCGAGTCCGCGGCGGGACGGGGCGTCCCGTCGGTCGGGGTGATCGACATCGGCTCGAACACCGCGCGGTTCGTCGCGTTCGAAACCTCCGCGGCCGGCACGGTCCGACCGGTGTTCGAAGCGAAGGACTCGCCCCGGCTCGGCCTCGGCGTCTCGGGCGACGGGAACCTCTCCGCGGAGGCGATCGCGCGCGGGGTCGCGACCGTTCGTCGGTTCGCCGGGATCGTCCGCCTCCTCGGCGTGCCGAAGACGCTCGCGATCGCGACGAGCGCGGTCCGGGACGCGCCGAACGGTCCGGCGTTCGTCCGCGAGGTGCAGCGCGCGAGCGACGTCCTCCTCCGGGTGATCT
Source organism: Thermoplasmata archaeon (assembly GCA_030043545.1). GTDB lineage: Archaea > Thermoplasmatota > Thermoplasmata > Lutacidiplasmatales > UBA184 > Lutacidiplasma. The sequence continues at coordinate 1,034 of JASHXM010000190.1, forward strand.
CGGGGGCCGAGGAGGCCCGCTACGCCTACCTGGGCGTGGCGAGCGCCTGGGCGCTCGACACCGATCTCGTGTTCGACCTCGGCGGCGGCTCGATGCAGATCGCCGAGGTCCGCGGGGGGGCGCTCCGGAACTCGGTCAGTCTGCCGTTGGGCGTGCTGCGGCTCGCGCAGCGGTTCTTCGAGCACGACCCCCCGAAGCGGCGCGAGTCCGAAGAGCTCCGGGAGCACGTCCGGGACGCGCTCGGCTCGGCGGTCCGCGCCTTCGGGGGCCGGCGGTACCGCCTGTTCGGGATCGGCGGCACGGTCCGCTCGCTGGCGCGCGCCGCGATCGAGCTTCGCGACTACCCGGTCCGCCGGGTCCACGGCTACCCGCTGTACGACCACGACATCGAGGCGCTCCACGAGCTCCTGGCGGAGATGCCCGCGGCGAAACGCCGGTCGGTCCCCGGGATCGGCGGCGACCGCGCGGACGTCGTCCTCGCCGGCATCGTCGTTCTCGAGGAGCTCCTGCGGGCGGTGGGGGACGACTCCCTGACGGTCGCCGGGACCGGGATCCGCGAGGGGATCGCCCTCGAGGCGATCGGCGCCCGCCTCCCCGCGTCGGCCGAGGAGCTCGCGGACCGGTCCGTCGCGGCGGCGGCGGACGCGTTCCGCTTCCGGCTCGACGAGGGCCGGGAGGTCGTCCGGACCGCGCTCGCCCTGTTCGACGTGCTCGCGCCCCGGTTCGACGGCGGCCCCCCCGAGCGACTCGCGCTGCGCGTCGCGGCCGGGATGCACGCGGCGGGGACCGCGATCGACCTCTGGAACCACGCGCGCCACTCCGCGTACCTGGTCGAGAACTACCCGATCTGGGGGCTGATGCCGCGCGAGGCGCTGCTCGCCGCCCTCGCGACGTACCTGCACGGCGGCGGCGACCCGCCGTCGGAGTGGAAGCGGGGGTACCTGCCCGTGATCGGGCCGCCCGAGATCGAGCTCGCGGTCCGCCTGGGGGCGATCCTCGAGGTCGCGGAGCTCGTCGCCCCGGCCCGGCCCCGGGTCACGCTCGCGACCGGCGGCCGGGCGCTGGGGTTGGCCTTTTCTCCCGCGGCCGGTACCGCCCTCGTCCCTCGATGGCTCGAGAAGGTACGGCGGCCGATGGAACGGGTGTTCGGCGTCGAGGTGCGCGCCCGTGATCTCTGATTCGCCGTCCCCCCGGCACGGCTATCCGGGGCGGCTGCTCGTCTTCGAGGGGCTGGACGGGAGCGGCAAATCGACCCAGGCGGCCCTGCTCGGCAAGTGGCTCCAGGCGCAGGGGTACCGCGTCTTCTTCACCGAGTGGAACTCGTCCGACCTGGTCTCGAGCGTCATCCGGCGCGGCAAGAAGAAAGGGCTGCTCACCCCGACGACGTTCAGCCTCCTCCACGCGACCGACTTCGCCGACCGGTTCGACCGGAAGATCCTCCCGCCGCTCCGCGCCGGTTACCTGGTCGTCTGCGACCGGTACGCGTACACGGCGTTCGTCCGGGACGCGGCGCGCGGCTGCGACCCCGCCTGGGTCCGGACGATCTACTCGTTCGCGCCGCGGCCGGACCGCGTCTTCTACTTCCGCGTCCCGGTCGGCGTGACGCTCCGCCGCAAGGTCGCCTCGCGGCTCAAGATCAACTACTACGAAGCGGGGATGGACATGGGGCTCTCGGACGACACCCAGGAGAGCTACGTTCGCTTCCAGACGCGGCTCAAGCGGGAGTACGAGCGGATCGCCGCCGGGGACGCGTTCACGATCGTCGACGCGACCCGCCGCGTAGAGGAGATCCAGGCGGCGCTCCGGGCCGAGGTGAAGCCGCTGCTCGAGAACTTCCCGACGGTCGCGAGGCTGACGCATGACGGGTAGGACGTACGGCACCCGGCTCCCCGGGATCCCCGGCGGCCCGTCGCACGGCCGGCTGATCGTCGTCGAGGGGGCCGACGGCTCCGGCCGAACGACGGAGATCGCCCTGCTCAAGGAGTGGCTGGAGGTCGAGGACCACTCGGTCGTCGACACCGGACTGCGCCGCTCCGATCTCGTCAGCGGGGAGATCGACCGGGCGAAGCAGGGGCACACGCTCGGCGCGACCACGATGGCGCTGCTGTACGCCGCGGACTTCGCCGACCAGCTCGAGAACAAGATGATCCCGGCGCTCTCGGCCGGGAGCACGGTGCTCGCCGACCGCTACATCTACA
>JASHXM010000191.1 GCA_030043545.1 Thermoplasmata archaeon
CAGTGACGTGCCCGCGATCGACAGGGACCCTCACCGGCCGGAGGATGTCGAGGTTCCCAGGACCCCGCGACGACGGTTCCGCGGTTCGGTCAGGGGGGCGACGCCGGTGGGGGTGCGTCGGTCTCCGCGTGCGCGCGGGCCCGCTTGGGGAGATAGTAATAGACCAGGTAGACCAAGATCGCGACGTAGAGTACGACCCCACCGGCGATCGCCACGACGGTGTTCTCCCATACTCGAGAGGTCCCGTAGTCCTGGAGATACCCGAGCAAGCCCGACACGACCACGGTGAACGCCACCCCGAGGGCAATCTGCCGAGTCGTCGGACGGCGACGGTAAAAGGCGATGGAGACGAGCCCCGGCAGGATCATCGCTTCGCTAACTCCTCGCCCTCCCTTAGCGCGAACGGGTGGGCCGGCCCGGCTCGGGAGTCGGCATCCGGTGGGGGCTCGACGAGGCGGTGACGGGCCCGGCGACCGACGAACCGTGCTGGATGCGAGCGGTTCCGCCGGGTCGCGGAGGGCTGCCTGCGGGGGACCGGCGGAGAGCTGTGGGGAGCGTGTGACCGCCCCGGTTACGGCGGGTTCTCGAGGTGGCCCCAGGCGGCGTTGAGCCCGTACGCCGCAGCCGCGATGCCCGCGAGGACCACCATGACGATGAACAGTCCAAGCAGGATCGCCCAGAGCCGCGGATAGGCGGGGGTGGGAGCAGAGGCGAGCGGCGTCACGCTCGCGTTCTGCCGGCCGGTGACGAACCAGTCGACGTAGAGCGTCGCCGGGTAGCTGAGGATGGCGACCCCGCCGAACCCGAGATAGAGCAGGAGGGTCTCGATCGGGTCCTGGGTCAGCTTGAGGTAGTACTCCGCGCGGACCCCGTAGTACATCACGCCGAGCCCGATCACGACCCCCAGCATCCCGACGAAGTGGCTCGGGAGGCGGAACAGGACGGTGAGCCCGAACGCGACCGTGAGGAACGCGAGCAGCAGGAGCGGGTCGAAGAAGTAGAGGTTGTACGCGCCGGGCAGCGGCCAGTTGAGCTCGCCCCAGAACGCGATCACCCCGATGGTGGCCCCAAGGATCGTCATGATGAAGGCGCCCTCGCGCAGGTGGCTCGCCGCCCGCGCGGTGTCCATCTTCCGGCTGTGGTACCAGACGAAGAACCCGGTGTAGAACACCGTGGCGGCCATCAGGATCAGGAGGTCGAGAACGAGGGTCAGGTCGTCGATGAACCCCATCGTCTACACCCCCGCGGTCGGGACCCCGTCGGGGTTCCGTCCGTATCTCCAGATGAGCAGACCGACCACGCCCAGGGCGAGCGCGCCGACCATGACGATCCAGCCGTCGGCCCCGACGAACGTGATCCCCACGCCGCCGGCGTGGCCGGTCCCCCAGAAGTACTTGCACGGGGAATACGGCCCCGACCACCCCGCGCAGTACGCCGATCCTCCGGAGGAGGCGTTGAAGGACCAGGGGACCAGGAGTACCGCCACGAACACGGAGACCGCCTCCAGAACGACGCCGGCGACGGTGAGTCCGGCCGGCAGCCGCGAGGGCGCTGGCCGGTGACGGACCGAGGTCCAGAGCAGCCAACCCCCGCCGACGAGGAGGAGGAGTCCCGCGACCGCGCCGAGGGCCAGGATCGCATCGAAGACGCCCCCCACCTGGCCGAGGCCGGCCGAGGCGTAGCTCGAGAACGTGCCGTTGGTCCGGAACGACGGTCCGGGGAAGAAGGCGATGTTGGTCCCGGCTCCTGTCCACAACCACCAATAGGTGAACAGGGAGCCGAGGGCGACGATGCCCGAAAGGAGCGCGAGTCCCGCGGTGGCATATCGGGCGACCGCCAGCTCCTCCTCGCTCAGTCGGGCGGGGCTCGACGCGTACGCCGGGCCAGGGACGGAGGGGCTCGACGGGTTATCGTTCGCCGCGGTCGACATGGGCCACGCTCGGGGCGGGAGACCCGCCCCGTTGTATTTGGACGTTTAGTGAATACGACCTGACGACTCTCCTGCCGCCGTAGATGCGGGGGTGCTGCCGAGGTACCGTGGGCGTCTCGGTCACTCGGGTGCGGTGCGGAGGGGAGCCCGTCTTGCGCACCGAGGCTGGGTCGTCGTGCCACCACCTCAGTAACCCCAGCGATCGCCTCGGTGCCTCGTTCCCGCACCGCGAGCGAAGGGGTCCCGCCGCGAGGGTGTGCACCCACCTGCGGCGAGAGCGTACGCCGATCGGCACTCCTCGGGCGAGGAGATGTGACCCGGCGAATCTAATGGGTGCCGGTGGCGGTGGGGAGAACGGTGCCCCGCAAGAACCACCCCAAGGTCGACGGCTACCTCGCCAGCGCTCCCGCCAGGGATCGAGCCCGGCTGGCCGAGGTTCGTCGACTCCTCCGGGCCACGCTCCCGGACGCCGAGGAAGTGTACAGTTACGGGATGCCCGGGTACTCCTACCCTGGCCACCCGTACAAGGGGATGATCGTCTGGTTCGCGCTCCGTAGCACGTTTGTGAGCCTCTACGCGAGAGAGGAGGCGATCCGTCGGCTGGGCCGGCGGCTGAAGGGGTACGAGACCACCAAGTCCGCGGTCCACTTCTCCCTCGAGAAACCACTGCCGGCGGGACTGATCCAGGCGCTGGTCCGGGCGAGTGCTCGGATCGTCCTGTCCACCTAGTTTGGTACGCGCGTCCGGCCGATGCTCGGGCGGCCCGATGGGCAGGCGCCGCTGCCGTGGGTGCGGCCGACGGTCGTCATCCGAGCGCCGGCGGCTCCGGCCGAGACGCTCCCCACCGTCGCTTGGCAGCCTTCGAGAGCCGCGGCCGGGGGTCGGCATTCGGACCGAGGGCAGCGCCGACCGCGGTCGGACCAAACCCACTCGAGGGGCTGTGTCCCGTTCGTTAGGTGATGTCGGCGAGGTCTGCCTGCAATTGGGCGAAGTCGAAGCCGTTCGGCGCCCCACCCCGCGCCTCGATCCAGTCCTGCTGCGAGAGCAGGGCGTACGCCTCGTCGCAATACGCCGCGAGGAACTCCCACGACACGGGAATCACCGATCCCCACGTCGCGACCGCGACCTGGTCCGCGTCGTAGCCGAAGACCGGGACGCAGTGTCCGTTCTGAGGGTTCGGAGCCCACTGAGGGCCGATCGCTCCACCCGGCGGGACGACCCAGGGAGTCGTCAGGGGGTCGGGGCTATCCACGATCCCGTCCGGAAGCTCGAGCCCGAGGAAGCAGACTCCGAACAGCGCCACTGATTGACGGACCTCGAGCGGAATCGCGGGGTTGACGGCCGCGTACGCCGTGAGTCGGTTCAGCGTCGGCCCGAGCGGGTAGCCTTGACGCCAACCATTCAGATAATCCAGGATCACAACGCCGGTGTCGTCCGGACTCAGCGTACGGTAGAGGGCCAGTACCTGCGCCGAGGACGGGACGACGGCCGACGCGGCATTGGCCGTCCATGCGGTGATCGTGTGGGCCGAAGCGGCCGGAACGCAATCCCCGACGGTTCCGTTCCCGTCGATCGGTAGGTCCCCGGAGGGAACCCGCGATTGCCAGGCCACCGAGGACGGGGGGGCCGGGAGCGCGGGCGACAGGTAGCGGGCGAGGCGGAGCGTCCGGGCGTCCACTCTTCGCGGGCGCTTCCCGAGTCGATACCCCGACCCGCCGTCCGGACTGGGTGCGGAAGATTCTGGCCGGGCCGGTTCCGCGGTCATGCGCAACGACGCTCTAGTAGCTCGCCCGGGCCACTTAACCTAGGGTGCATCGACGCCCTGCGCGCAAGCGAGCGAGCCCTCCCTCCCGCCCCGGCCTGGGGGCGATACGGCCCCGAAAGTTGATCGCATGACCGGCGGGAGAGGACGTCGGTGCGGCGTGCGCCATGATTATGTGCGACTCGCCGGTGGGCTCGCTCGAGGCGAACCGATGCCGATAGCCTCCTTCCGCTTTCGATTCGAACAGCCGTTTCGTGCCCCGGCGGCGGCTGCCTATCGCTGGTGCACGGACTTCCAGCCGAGCGACTCCCGACTGTTCCCTCGCAAGTGGCGCCGTGAAGTCCGCCGAATCTCCGACGATGCGATCCTATTGACCGAGACGACGTGGCCCGGCGGTCGTCCTCGGTTGATCCAGCGGCTGGTCCGGCTCAGTCCCGAGGATTTGGCGTGGACGAACACGCACGTCGCCGGACCGTTCCGGCATTCTCAGTACTGGTACCACGTGATACCCGACTCTCCCCGGCGCTCCCATCTCGAGTTCACCGGACTTCGACTTGTGCGGTCCCGACGGCGACTCACCCCTCGGCAACGATCGCGGCTGACCGCTCAGGAGCGCCGTGAGGACGCGAGCCTCTGGCGAAGCCGAATCGCGCCCGCCCTCGAGCGCGAGATCTCGACCGGCAGCTCCTAGATCAATTCGAAGAGCGCAGCCGCGCCCTCTTCGTCGGTCTTGGCGAGCATCGCGAGCCAGCGCGCGTGAGTCACATCGGGGCTCCTCGCGTTGCACTGTACGTCCCCAAAGAGCTAGACCCACGTCTTCGTTCCATCGCGGCGGTGGATGCCCACGAACCTGGAACCCGCGAAAACTCCCTTGAGTTCCTCGATGAGGCGGCAGTAGGGGGGAACGAGGTCACGCGGGTGCGAGATTTTCCCCAACGCCCGTCGAACTTCCGTTCCTACGCGAGAACGATCGCCGGGCCGGCGCTCTCCTCGACCTGGAAGTTCCGAACATCGTCCGCGGGAGCGGCCGCCCGTTCCTGCGAGTCGAGGAACGATTCCAAGTCGCTCATGGAAATTTCCGCTGGGGTGCCCAGGTCTTCAAAGTACACCATCGCCGTGTCCCTCCTGGCACCCAACGAGCAGTTCGAGATCTGCGCTCCCTTCCGAGCGGCGTGAGGGGGACGGTGGAGACCGTCACGAGCACGACTCGTGCCCGCGGCTGGCCCGTCGGCTCCTCCCCGGCCTTGGGCGTCGCCCGACGGGCCCTCCGCCCGCGGGTGCGATGACGCACCCCGCGCCATCGGCACCGGCTCCCGAGACCCGGATACGGCTCAATCGGTCTCCGAGAGTCGGACCAACGATGCGGGTATCGAGTCCCTTTATGGCCCGGGTCGCGATTCCCGCAAGCTCGGCATCCGCGCGATGCATTCGGGGAGGAGAGAGATCTGTTGGACCGTACCATCCGGACCTCCGATTATCGATCGATGGAGCAACGCCCATCGCCCGCGCCAGGGGGATTCGCGGCGGCCGAGCATCGGGCCGGAACCCGGCGACCTGTACTCCAGTGCTCTCTGTTCGGCCTAGTCATCGTCGTCCTGCTCGCGTCGAGCACCGGGTCCGCAATTGCGTCCACCCCGCTCTCGGCCCCAGCGCCTCCCGCCCAGGCAGTGCACCCGGACCAATCACCGCCCTCCGATTGGGTCTGCGGAACCTTCACAGCCTCCCTCGCGATCACCTCTCCGGCCCCTGCCGCTGGGCCGGCCGGAACCCACCTCACGCTCGTGGGATCGGGATTCTACGCGTCGGGTCACACGGGGTACATCGAACTGGAGCTGACGGACGAGTCGGGCACCCCCCTCCTCCCCCTGGGAACGATCTCGAGCGGGACCCCGGAGCCGTTCACGGTGAACCTCGACTTTCCGGACACCAGCACGTACGGGGGACTCACGCTCGGTACGTACTACATCTGGGCAGCGAATCAAACGGAACCGGCCGTGTGTGCCTACACCACCTTCACACTGACCGGCGTCAACCCGGGCCTCGCGTGCTTCTACTTCACGCCCGAACTCAACGTGACCTCGCCCGTCCCAGCGACCGGTGGCGCCAACGCTCCGGTGACCTTGCAGGGAAGCGGGTTCCAGGACGACAATCTGACCTACATCTACTGGGCCGCGCCCGACGGCACGTTACTGACGTATCTCGTGACCGTGACTTCGAGCGACGTCGGGGGGTGGTTCAACGTCACCGTGAACGTCCCCACGGGCGACCCGATCGGACCCTACTTCTTCTGGGCGACGGGCGGCGACGATTACTGCGCCGGGGCGATGTTCAACCTCACGGCCGTGCCGACGCTCGTGCTGACCCCCGACTCCGGGGCCGGCGGTACCCTCGTGACGGCGACGGGGTACGGATTCTCGACCACCGACAGCGGGGTCAACCTCACGGGAGCGGTGCTCCTGTTCCCCCTCCCCTGCGCGGTGAGCGGCGGTGCGATCACGGGGAGCTGCCAGTTCCAGGTGGACGGCGGACTCGCCGGTCCGCAGAC
>JASHXM010000192.1 GCA_030043545.1 Thermoplasmata archaeon
AGGTAGTAGCGGACGTCCGTCGGCGGCACCGTCGCCGGCAGCTCCGGGAGCGGCTCGGTCGTCTCTGCGTACTCGGTGTCGGGCCGGTCCGACTCGTGCCGCGCCGCCACCTGCTTGTAGAAGTCGTCCGGGATCGTCGGCGGCTCGGGGAGCTCCTCGACGGCGACGTCCGGAGGGACCCCCAGGGAGTCGTACCACTCGAGCAGCTGCTCGACCCCGATCGTCGCGCCCGTCGCGCGCGCCCGCTCGCCCTGGCGCCGGATCGTCTGGCGCGCCCGGCCGATCGCCTCGCCGTACCGCTCGATCTCCGCCTCGACGACCCGGTGGAGGTCGTCCCGGTGCTCCCCGACCTCGGGGAAGTCCCGGGCGATCTCCCGGGCCGCCCGGTCGAGGATCGCGACGACGGTCGGCGGCTCGGGGACCTTCGCGAGGAGCCGCAGCGACCGGCGGAGGAGGAGGCGGGCGAAGTACCCCTCCTTGCTGTTCGACGGGACGACCCCGTCGGTGAGGAGGAAGTTGAGCGTCCGTGCGTGGTCGATCAGGACCGCCGCCTCCCGGGGGGGCACCGACCGCCGCAGCTCGTCGTACTGCGCGCCGAACACCGCCTCGTACGCGGTCCGGGTCCCCTGGCTCGCCCAGACGAGCCGCTCGAGCCCGTAGCCGGTGTCGACGACGGTGAGCGGCATCGGCTTGAGCGCGTCGCCGTCCCGGAGGTACTCCATGAAGACGAGCGTCGCCACCTCGAGCCCCGCGATCCCGACGCTCAGCGACGGACCCAGGTTCCCGCCGCCCTCCCAGACCTCCTCCTTGTACGAGATCGCCGCCGGGTCGGCGCCGAGCTCGGCCGTCATCAGCTCGTGGCAGAGCGCGACGGTCCGGTCCTTGAAGTAAACCTCGTGGCCCGGCCGGTTGAACGCGTGGTGCGCGAGCATCTCGAACTCGGTGAAGTGCCGGCCGCTCCGGCCGACCTCCTCGATGTCGATGAACCGGAGCACCGGCTGGCTGATCGTGAGCGGGTTCGCCGGGGGCGGGATCGCCCCGCTCGTCACCCACGGCTGGAAATCGTAGATCGACGCCTGCGTGAAGAAGACGTCGTTCCGCCACCGCGCGACGGTGGGGTACCGGCGGAGGCGGGTGTGCCCCCGCCGCTCGAAGAAGCCGAGGAACGCCTCGCGCATCGCGCGGAGGTCGTGCGGACGCGCGAACACCGGGTGCCCGATGAACCCGTAATCGCGGCACGGCGCCTCCTGGCACCGGTCGAACTCCCCGATCGACCAGAAGGCGGAACCGCAGACGACGCAGCTGCGCCGGCGGAACCCGTTCTGATGAAAGAACGGGACGTCGTACTCCGCCGGGTCCATGGCGGACGCGGACGGTCCCTCTCCGCTTAAGCGGTGTGGCCGTGTCGCCGCCGCCGGCCGACCTCCTGTCGGCCGGTGACGGCGGAGGGGACCCTGCTCGACCGGCCCAACGGACCTCCCGCGCTCCCGAACGCCTCCGTCGCCCATCGGTCGACGTGGGCGCTCGTCGCGCTGCGCGCGGGGTACGCGTACAACTGGTTCGACGTCGGACCGGCGCTCCCGGGGATCGGCGCCTCGTTCCACGTCGGGCCGGCGGAGTGGGGGCTCCTGGTCGGCGCGTTCCTCGCGGGCGCCGGCGCCCTCCAGGTGCCGGCCGGCCTCCTCGGCCGTCGGTACGGGAACCGGGTCGTGTCGATCGCCGGCGCCGCGCTCCTCGCGGCGTTCGGGACGGTGAGCGGGCTCGCGCCGTCGTTCGCGCTCCTGCTCGCGTTCCGCGTCGTCGCCGGCGCCGGCGCGGGGCTGTTCTTCTCGCCGGCGATCAGCCTCGTCGCCGGCCTGTACCCGGAGGGGAAGCGCGGGCTCCCCGTCGGCGGCTTTTCGTCCGCGTTCAGCGCGGGAGCCGCGGCCGGCGTCCTCCTCACCGCCCTCGCCGTGCCCGCGATCGGCTGGCAGGCGTCGATCGCCGCCGGCGGGCTCGGCCTCGTCGGCCTCGTGGCGATCGCCGTCGTCGCGGTCCCCCGGACGGTCGGGGCGGCGCCCGCCGCCGCCACGGCCCGCCGCGCCTTCCCGCGCGCGGCGCTTCGGTTCCGGGGCGTCTGGGCGATCGGACTCGCGTTCGTCGGGATGGAGGGGGCGTCGTTCGCGACGGGCCAGTTCATCGTGCCGTACGGCGAGGCGCTCAAGGGGTGGTCGCCGACGGTCGCGGGGGTCGTCGGGATGCTGTTCGTCCTGCCGAGCGTCGCCGGCGGCCCGGTCGGCGGCACCGTCGCCGACCGGCGCCGATCGCACCGACTCCAGCTCGCCGTGGCGGCGGCGTACGGGGCGGCCGTGCTCGCCCTCCTACCGTGGGCCGGGGTGGCGACCGCCGTGGCGATCGGCGCGACGTTCTCCTTCGCGTACGGGTTCGCGTACGCCGTGATGTACGTCGTGCCCCACTACTGGACCGCGGTCCCCGCCGACGAGGTCCCGATCGCGATCGGGGCGTTCAACGCCGTCCAGCTGGTCGGCGGCGCGACGGTCGCGTACGTCTTCGGCTGGATCGTCGCCCAGACGTCGTACCT
>JASHXM010000193.1 GCA_030043545.1 Thermoplasmata archaeon
GCGCGGCCCCGGCGGCGCGCTCGCCGCGGTCCGCCCCCAAGCGGTTCGCCGTCGGTCGCCCCCGCAGCCGGAGGACGAGCGGCTCTTTGACCGGGTTGGCAAGGACGAGCACGTACCGGCCGGGTCGCTTCGGCTCGAAGACGATCCGGGCGCGGCCGGAGAGCCGCATCCGCTGGACGAACGGCCCGCCGCGGTGCCCGATCATCACCACGAACGATCGGTCGGGGCCCGGGTTCTGGAGCTCGACGTCGATCTCGCACGACGGCCGGTCGAGCACCATCTCGAGCCGGACCGTGGAGACCGGCTCGATCACGAGGTACCGCGGCAGCGAGGAGAGCCCGTCGCCCACGGACGGTGGACGGCGTTCGCCCATGAAATAGCCTCGTGTCCACCCGCCGTTCCGAGGGGGTGGGATTAAATTAAATCGGCCGCCCGGCTCGGCCCGCCCGATGGCGGCGAAGCGGACGGCACAGGCGGTCTGGGAAGGGGACCTACTCCGAGGGCACGGGCGAGTGAAGGGGACGAGCGGCGGCCTGCCGGAGACCCAGGTGTCGTGGTCGGCCCGGACCGAGGCGTCCGGGGGCCGGACGAGCCCCGAGGAGCTGCTGGCCGCGGCCCACGCCGCGTGCTATTCGATGGCGCTCTCGGCCGGACTGGGGCGCCTCCAGAAGCCTCCGACGCGCCTCGCCGTCGAGGCGACGGCGACGTTCGACAAGGTCGGCGACGGCTGGAAGGTGGTGTCGATGGAGCTGTCGGTCACGGGAAAGGTCGCCGGGATCACCGCGGCGGAGTTCGAGGGAGCCGCGAAGGCGGCGGCCGACGGATGCCCGATCTCGGGAGCGCTCAAGGGGAACGTGGCGGTCTCCGTCCACGCCCGCCTCGAGTAGGGAAGCTCCCGCGGAGCGCGGGGTCCGCGGCGCCTCCACCGTTCATCCGGTGAATTCGCCCAGCTGACGCTGCCGGCGCTGCGCCGGCTTGGGAGCCGGGGGAGGCTCCGCGCTCGAGGCAGCCGGCGGCGGGGAGTCGAGCTCCGCATCCTCGCCGGGACCGGACCCCTCCGACGCGTCGGCCTCGCGCGGCGACTCGGGGTCGTCGGGGGCGAGTCCCGTCAGGAACTCGGCCTCGGCCCCGGTGAGCTCGAGCTCGCGGGCGATCGCGGCCCGGACCGCCCGTTCGCGGGCGGTCGGGGGTCGCCCCGCTCTCGGACGTGCGATCCCCTCGAGCTCGCCGAAGAACTCCGCGCGCACCTTCGCCCGGGAGAGGTGGAACCGTTCGGCGATCTTCCGGACGACCGCCTCGCGCAGTTCCCGGGCGCCGCGGGAGGCGCCCATCTCGCCGAGGAACCGCGGGAACGCCGCCTCGCCCCCGGTCGGCACGGGGTGGTCCCGCACCGCCAGGCCGACGCCTCCCGTGAGCATCTCCGACGCGTAGGGCCAGAGGCCGAACACTCGGAACCGGCTCGCCCGACGCAGGAACCGATCGGCGACCGCGAGCCGCTCGAACGCCGCGGCCCGGTGGTGGGCGTCGGCCGCGTAGTGGACGATGTTCTCCTCGATCCACGGAAGGAGGTCGTCCGGCGGCGCGTCCAGGCGATCCCGGACCTCGGCGCCCCGGTAGAACCGGGCGCTCGAGAGCGCCTCGGCGGTGATCCCCGCGAAGTCGTCGGTGCGGTCTCGCGCTCCCAAGACCTCGAGCTGGCCCGGGCCGGGAGGGACGACCGAGACGGCGTCGAGGTCGTTGAGGGCGGCCCGAAGGTCCCCGCGGGCCCGCGCGACGATCGCCGTGACGGCTCCGGGGGCGAGGGAGATCCGTTCGCGGGCCGAGACCGACCGGAGGTGCTGGGCGACCTCGTCCGGTCGGATCGGGTAGAACCGGATCCGGGCGACGCCGGTCCGGAACACCGCGGAGTAGCGGGTCAGCGGCCGGTCGTCGTTGACGGTCAGCACGAGCGGCTGTCGGGTGGAGCGGACGAGACGGGCGATCGCCCCGAGCCCCCCCCGGTCGGTCGTATCGGCCGCGACCCCCGTCCCTCGCCAGTCGTCGAGGTCACGCCGGGCCGCCGGCAGCCGCGCCCAGGCGAAATTTCCCGGGGAGCGGGGCACCGAGCTCCAGTCGGCGAACGGCTTCGACTTCCCGCCCGCGGCGAGCCCCCACGCCGTGTTCAGCGCGGCGACGGTGCCGTAGCGGCCCCGCAGAAAGTCGCGGAGCGCCGGCGGTTCGACGACCGGACGGCCGGACTCGGTCGGCCGTCCCGTCAGGCAGTCGGCTTCATCGAGCAGGATCAGCGACCGGTGCACCCGCCCGCCGGACGGGGCGGCGTCGAGCGCCTGCGACACCGACGCGCGTCCGGCGACGCGCTCGATCGCGGACTGGTTGCGGGCGTCGGAGGCGTTCATCTCGACCGGCGCCCACCCCATCTCCGCGGCGACCGCCAGGGCGGCCGTCGTCTTGCCGACCCCCGGCGGACCGACGAGGACGACCGCCCGCCGCGCCCCGGGGGCGCCCGCCCGCCACCGTTCCGCCCACGCGGCGAGCTCGGCGCGCGCGCGCGGATTCCCGAGGAGGTCCGCGAGGCGGGTCGGGCGAAGTCGCTCCGCGAGCGGGAGCGGCCTCGCGCCTGCCGCCGCCATCGTTGGCTCGACGCGCGCGAGCGCATATGAGCCCGCCGACGCTGCACGGAACGGCTCGCGAGCGGGGGTGGCGTACGAGGGAGCGGAACGTCCCCGGGCACGATCTCACCCTCTCCTCCCTGACGTTCGCCGTCCCCGAGTCGGGCGTCGGCGCCCCTCGACCTCGTCTCGCTCGAGAGATCGAGCGCGCGCTCGAGATCGGCGTGACGTCGTTCGATCTCCGCGCGCTGCACGACCCCCGCGGCGCGGGCGAGCTGATCCTGAAGGCCGCGGCGGGCGCGCGGAGCCGCCCGGTCGTGTGGGTTCGCGGGACCAGCGGCTCGGCTCCGAGTTCGGGGCCCCCGGGGCTCGGTCGGGCGATGCAGCGACCCTCGCCGACGGGAGCCGTTCCGCCGTCGACCCTCGCGTCGTGGGAGGACCGGCTTTCCGTCGTGCTCGAGTCCGATGATCCGGCGGGGGTCCGACCCGAGGGAGGTCCGCAGGTTCATCGGGTCGCGGAGGAGTCGTTCGACCCCGGTCACGCTCCCGACGGACTCTGGGCCGGTCGGCTGTCGCTGCTCGCGCCGGGGTTCGCGCGGGCGTTCGCCGTCCGGGGGCCCCGACCGGGCTTCGCCCTCGTCGCCGAGGACGTCCTCGCGGGAGGGGCGCTGGACGGCTCGTGGGCGGCTCCGCCGTTCGGGAGCGGCCACCCGGCGGCTCCCGCCCGGATCGCGGACCTGGAGGCGCAGTTCCGCCCCGTGCTCGAGCTCGCCTTCCTCACCCGCTCCCGACAACGGACCCTCCTCGGGGCCGCCGTCGCCTTCGCGTTGCAATGGCCGTGGGTCGCCACCGCGGTCGTGCCGCTCCCGACCCCCGATCGTCTCGACGACGTGGTCCGGGCGGCGGACGCCCCTCCGCTCGACGACGCCGAGCTCCGTCGCCTGGGGGTCGGTGGCTCCGTCGCCGCGGAGAGGGTGAAATAGCGGCGGGCGCTCGACGGACCGTGATCGCGATCGGATCGGCCGCGCCGGAGTTCTCGGGCCCGACCTCGCAGGGCGAGATACTCCAATCCACCTCGCTCCGCGGCCGTCCGTACGTCCTCTACTTCTTCCCGAAGTCGGGGACGCCCGGGTGCACGGCCGAGGCGAACGAGTTCGCCCGGCACGCCCCCGAGTTCGAGCGGGCCGGGGTGCGGCTGATCGGCGTCAGCGTCGACCCGCCGGCGGCGCAGCGGAAGTTCGCCGACGACTGCCACCTCCCGTTCCCGCTCGTCGCGGACGTCGATCGGACGATCGCGAAGGCGTACGGGGTGCTCGGACTGCTCGGCTTCGCCAAGCGCGTCACGTTCTGGGTCGGCGCGGACGGGAAGATCCAGGAAGCGATCTCGGGGATGCTCCCCGGCCCCCACGTCCGATGGGCGCTGGAGCGGCTCGCGACCCCGCGGTCCGATCCGGCGGACCCCGCCGCTCCGAAGTAGCCCGACCCGCGCGGTGCCCCCGGTCGGGGGGGTCACTCCGAGAACGGCCGCTCCCGCTCGAAGACGGTGCCGCGGGCGAGGAGGACGGTGACGATCACAAGGGCCAGCACGAGCA
>JASHXM010000194.1 GCA_030043545.1 Thermoplasmata archaeon
CGGTCCATCGGGAGGTCATCGACGCCCGTGAACAGCCGCTGGACGAACCGGAGGCGGGGCAGCGACGCGGGGTCCCACGCGCGGGCCTCTCGCGCCAACGAGCCGAGGAGCACCGCCTCTACGTCGCGGGTCGTCTCGGGGGTGGAGCGTTCGAGCGACACCGTCGCGATCCCGGGAAGTCGTCGGGCGACCTGCACCTCGAGGCCCTCCCGAGGCCGCACCGCGAGCAGCAGTCGGGGCGCCGGCATTTCCGTCCCGACACCCGGCTCGCTCATCCGTTCGACGGTCGCCCCGGCGACCCGGTCCAGGGGGGAGCGCTTTACCCGCCCTCCGGTAGCCGACTCCGAGACGACCGTGAAGTACCGACTCCATCATGTCCAGCTGGCGGCGCCGCCGGGCTCGGAGTCCGCCGCTCGGGAGTTCTTCGTCGGGGTGCTCGGCATGCGCGAGCTCTCCAAACCCCCGAACCTCGCCCGACGCGGCGGCATCTGGCTCGAGCTCGACGGTACCCAGCTGCACATCGGCATCGAGGCCGACCAGCGACCGGCCGGGAAGGCCCACCCGGCGTTCGAGGTCGACGATCTCGACGGGCTGCGTCAGCGTCTGGAGGACCATCGGGTCGAGCTCTCGGAGGACGAGCCGCTCCCGGGTCGCCGACGTTTCTACGCCCGGGACCCGTTCGGCAACCGCCTCGAGTTCCTGTCGCCCGAGGGAGGGTGAGGCCGCTGGGAGCGTCGACCGCCGTCACCCTCGACCTCTGGCACACCCTGGTCTACCTGCCACCGGCCGACGAGGAGGCGTACATGGTGGCGCAGCTGGAGCTGGCTACCGACGCCCTCGCGAGCGCCCCGACCACGCCGGGCGCACCGGGGCTCGATCGGGCGGCGCTCCACCGGGCGTTCGAGCACCACTACTACGAGGCGATCCAGGCGGCCCAGCGGGGCGAGAGCATCTCGCCGGCGGTCCAGCTCGCCCGGGCGGCGGCCGACACCGGTCGGATCCCCCGACCGGAGCCGTACCTCGATGGGTTGTTCGGACTCGTCGCCCGGGCTCCCTTTCAGATCGGGCCGGGGGCGATCGAGGCGTTGCGGGCGCTTCGGGACGCCGGGCGGCGGACCGCGGTGATCTCGA
The DNA here is from genome assembly GCA_030043545.1 of Thermoplasmata archaeon. Classification (GTDB taxonomy): domain Archaea; phylum Thermoplasmatota; class Thermoplasmata; order Lutacidiplasmatales; family UBA184; genus Lutacidiplasma. The sequence continues at coordinate 1,132 of JASHXM010000194.1, forward strand.
ACACCGTCGGGGAGCCGGGCGCCTCCCTGGCGCCGATCCTGCACCGGATGGGGTTCGACGAGGTCGTGGAGCAGTACCTGTTCAGCGACGAGCTGCCGTGGACGAAGCCGGAGCCGGCGATCTTCCACGAGGCGCTCCACCGGCTCGAGGTCGACCCGAAGCGGGCGATCCACGTCGGGGACGGCTGGACCGATGTGGAAGGGGCGAAGCGAGCCGGCCTCCGGGCGTCGGTCCTGTTCACCGGACTCCAAGAGTACGGGGCCCGGTACCACGCCCTCTTCCTCCCTCCGGGTTGGGACTCTCCGGACGCCGACCACCGGATCGACCAGCTCGGGCAACTGCCCGCGCTCGCCGAACGGCTGCTCGGCTAGGCGCCGACCCGACCGGTCGGCCCGGTCACTCCTCGCCCATGTGGCGGGGCTTCGGGATCACCTTCGGCTGATCGGCCTCCGTCGGCATCCCGGTCTTGCCGGCCACGATGTCGCAGTCGCGCCAGTTGACCCCGACGGTGACGCGGGGGAAGGCGACCTTGAGCGTATAGTTCGCGAGCTTCCCGACGACCAGCCCTTGAGAGCCAGGCGCCAGGTTCGGGTTCATCGTCGTCAGGTCCCGGGTCAGGATCACCCGGGTCTCCCCGATCACGACCCGGCTCAGCTCGGAGCGGTCCTCCATGGTCGCCGAACCGTATCCGGGCAGACGATAACCCCTCCGCGCCGCCGTCCGGCGTGCTGTAACGCCCAAACCCCGTCGAAAACAGCCTTTTTCTACTAGAAAGGTGTGCTTCGGCCTAGCATGCCAGCCTCAGATCCGACCATGGAATCGGCCAGAGGAATGCAGGACGCCCCTGCTCGGACGGAGGAGAAAGCCGAGTGGTGGGCGACCCCGGCGGTCATCGGCCTGATGGGGTTCGGGCTAACGACGATCATCGCGGGCTTGAGCGACCTTCCGACCCCGTACGGCAACGGGTTCGGGGGCGGGCTGTACGGCGGCACCAACTGGGTCGTCTTCGGCATGGCGATGGCGTTCGGTGGCACGGCGCAGCTGATCGCGGGCTTCATCGCGCTGCGGAAGGGCAACCTGTTTGCCGGCTCCGCGTTCGTCGGCTACGGGGCGTTCTGGCTCGCCTTTACGCTCATGCTCACCACGTACGCGGGTCCGTTCGCGCCGCCGGCCCCGGTCCTGTTCTACGGGGTCGCCGGGTTCGCGTTCGTCTGGATGATGTTCACCTTTACCTTCTTGATCAACTCGATGAAGCACGGATGGGGGATCTTCTTCGTCTTCCTCTTCCTGTTCGTCGCGTACATCCTGCTCGTCGTGCAGTTCTGGCAGCTCGGCGGGGGCCACAAGGTCTCGAGCGGTGAGCTCTGGGCGACCGGTGCGGAGATCGTCCTCACCGGCGCGACCGCCTGGTACGTCGCGACGGCCGACCTGACCAACTGGAACTACGGCCGGAAGGTCCTCCCGTCCTAGACCGGGCTTGGGATCACGCGGTCGAACCCCTTCCCCTCCGTCCGGGGACCCCGGACGGAGGCGGCTCGTTTTTCGTGGGTTTCCGTGGGGAGGCTTAATCCCCCGCGCAGGCATTCGAGGAGAGGATGGCCGACGTGCGGTTGGACGGGATGCTTCGGGCGTTCGCCCCGACGACCCGCCTCACCTCCGCCGCCGGCTCGATCGACGCGCTGCTCGACGACCTGGAGGGACGGTACCCCCGGCTCCGGAACCGGATCCGGGACGAGACCCGCCGGGTCCGGCCGTTCGTGAAGGTGTTCGTGAACGGCGTCGAGGTGCGGGCGGCGGAGCTGCCCGCGCGTCGGCTCGGGCCCGACGACAGCGTCGACATCCTGCACTCGATCCAAGGGGGATGAACCACGATGGCGGCAAAGGGAGTGAGCGTCTGGATCGGAACGAAGAAAGGGGCGTACGTGGCCCGCTCGGACGCGGCCCGGCGCAAGTGGACGGTCGCCGGTCCGTTCCTCGAGGGGGAGGACGTCTTCCACGCCTCGCCCGACCCCCGCCACCCGGGAACGGTCTACGTCGCCGCGAACAACGGCTGGTGGGGCCCCGCGCTCCACCGGAGCCGCGACGGCGGGAAGCGATGGACGGAGGTGTCGACGCCCGGCACGCCGCGCCGCAAGGAGCGCACCGCCCCGGTCGAAGCCCCGAGCCCGAAGTTCCCGATCAAGAACCTCTGGCACGTCACGCCCGGCCCGGCCGACGACCCGACGCGGCTCTACCTGGGGGTCGACCCGGCGTCGCTGTACCGGTCGGACGACGAAGGGGACTCCTGGGAGGGGATCCCGGGACTGAACGAGCACCCGACCCGTCCGAAGTGGAACCCCGGCGCCGGCGGGATGTGCCTCCACACGATCCTCCTCGACCCGAAGCGCCCGAACCGGATGCACATCGGGATCTCCGCGGCCGGCTCGTTCCGGACGGACGACGGCGGAGCGCACTGGACGCCCACGAACGTCGGCGTCGGCGCCAGCTTCCTGCCCGAGAAGTGGCCCGAGGTGGGTCAGTGCATCCACAAGATCGCGCTCGACCCCGCCGATCCGGAGACGATCTACCGCCAGGACCACGAGGGGATCTACGTCTCGCACAACGGGGCGTCGAAATGGACCCGCGTGGGGCGCGCGCTGGAGAGCGACTTCGGCTTCGCGGTCGCGGCCCCGGCTTCGGCTCCCGGAGAGGCGTTCTTCATGCCGCTCGCCGGCCAGTCGCGGCTCACCTTCGGCGGAGGGTTCCAGGTCTACCGCTATCACGACGCGAACCGGAAATGGACGCCGACGGTGAAGCGGGGGGCGTTCCCGGGCGGATACAGCAACCACCGCGACGGGATGGCGACCGACTCGCTCGACCCGTCGGGGATCTACGCGGGAACGTCCCAGGGGACCGTCTTCGTCAGTCGCGACACCGGGAAGAGCTGGGCGCCGATCCCGTACGCCTTCCCGTACGTCCACTCGGTCGAGGTCGTCGCGCGCTGAGCGGACCGTCGGCGGACTAGGCGGGCGACCGCGTCGCCCGCTCCCGTCGGAGGACGACCTCGACCCCGAGGCGGACGACGACGACCCCGATCGCGAACAGCGGGACGAGGAACAGGTCGGAGTACGGCCAGGCGACGCCGAGCGCCTCCCCGGCCCAGAACACCGCGAACGCGAACAGGATCGACGTCGCGCCGAGCTTCAACCACGCCGCCTTGATCCGGCGCACCTGCGCCCCGACGACGAAGGCGGCGACCACGAGCGCCGCCCCGCCGGCGACCGCCCCGACGATCGCCGACGGCCCGTAGCCGGCGGCGGTCAGCGCCAGGAGGACGATCGCCGCCTCCGTCGACTCCACGGCCCCGATGACGAAGCCGCCCGCGAAGCGGCTCGACCGGTGGGGCGCGGGCGTCGCGGCCCCCGCCCGGGCCGCGCGCTGCCGCCGATAGGTCTTGAGCGTGCTTCGGAACAGGAACACTCCGAACGCGCCGAGCACGACCGCCGCCGGGATGAGAAGGTCGGCGCGCGGAACGGCGAGGAGCTCCCGCCCGGCCGCGAGCGC
>JASHXM010000195.1 GCA_030043545.1 Thermoplasmata archaeon
TCGTTTGGCCAGCGGAAGCGTCTGTTGGGTCTGAGTGCAGGTCTCGTCGCGGCGTTCGTGCTCGTCGCCTCGGCCGCGGTCGTCACGGCCGCCCCGACCTCCCCGGCGCGGTCGACGCCGTCGGGCGGGTCGTCGACCGACCAGTGGGCGTTCGGCGGCAACGAGACGACCTCGTACTCGTGCGTCACCGCCAACTGCACCGCCTTCGACGGCAACGGCACGACGGTCTACTCGATCAGCATCCACCTCTCCGTCCGCTGGGTCGTGATCTACTCGGAGACGAACGTCTCCGCGACCCAGACCGAGATCCAGGGGAAGGCGGCGATCGGGGTCTCGGCGTCGTACGCCTTCTCCGCGTGCATCGCGAACGGGACCGCGCCGTGCAACTCCGACTCGTTCTCCCTGAGTCTCGCGGGATCGGAAGTGAGCGAGGGGTCGACGAACGTCACCCCCGGCACCGTCAACCTGACCGCGGGAGCGGGCGCCCCGAGCCGGGTCGCCGCCCTCGCCGTCTCGAACGCGGGCTCCCACGTCGCCTTCAACCTGAGCGGGTCGCTCTCGATCTCCGAGCCGAGCATCGGCTCCGAGTCGTTGAGCTTCGACCTGGGCGCCTCCGAGGCGTCGACGGTGACGTTCACCCCGTCGCTCGGGATCGTCCCGGTCTCCCCGGCGACGGGCGATGCCTGGACCGCCTCGTCGGCGTTCTCCGGGCTGGGAACGTACAAGGGCGGCTACTCGGTCTCCGCGGGGGTCGACTCGGTCAGCAACTGGTCGAAGTCGATCAAGGTGCCGGCGTCCGGGACGCTGACCGCCAACGGCACCGACCTCGGTCCGGTCGTCCTCTACGACAACTACACCAAGCCCGCGAAGACGATCACCGCGCAGGTGATCTCGATCGCGTTCGGCTCCGGCAACTACTCCGCGACGGACGGGTGGATCTTCTTCCCGACCGCCGTCTACACGGACGCGCTGGGGCTCGGCTCGCTCGTCTCGGCTCCGTCCGGACCCGTCCCGCTGGCGGGAGTGCCCTCGAGCTCCGTCATCGCGACGAGTGCGGAGACCGCCGACTACGCCGGCTCGTCCGGCTTCGTCGGCTCGAGCGACACCGGTTCGAACGCCCTGCCGAACGGGACGTACGGGTCGCTGTCGGTGAAGCTGCACGCCGGCCCGGAGCCGGTGAGCGTCGCGAACGGCCAGTACTCCGCGATCACGGCCGGCCCGGCGTCCACGCCGTTCCCGCTGCTGCTCGTCCTGGGGATCGCCGCGGCGGTGATCGTCGTCGTCGGGGTCGGCCTGTATGCCTGGCGCCGCTCCGCGCGCCGCCGCCCCCCCGTGACGCAGTACCAGATGCCTCCCGGCGCCGGCAGCCCTCCGACCGGCCCGGGGACCGGCAGCGCCTAGACCGAACCCCGAACCGAGCGCGGCCGCCGTCCTCGGCGGTCGCGCTCCCACCGATTTGGTAATTAATCTCCGGGGCGGCGTGGAGCCGTCCCCCCGATGCCGAACCTGTTCAACGATCTCACGGTCCTGCTCACGCTCCTCCTGGGCGGAGCGACGTTCGCCCTGCTCACCGAACGTTCCGGATTCGGGGCGAGGCTACCGCCCGGATGGCTCTCCCGGGCGGTCCGGCGGTGGCCGGGGCCGCGGGCCGTCGATCGGGCGACGTGGCTCCCGGTGGCGATCGCGGTGGGGGTCGGCTACGCGCTCGTCGCCGGGTTCGACGTCGTCACCGGGGCGTACGCGTGCCGGCCGGGCGTCGGTCCGCAGGACCTGATCGGGCTCCTGGACTCGGGCCGGGCGTTCTGGGCCGGCGGGAACCCGTTCACCGTCCCGTCGTGCGGGGGGACGATCGCGGTGCCGTACGGGCTCGCGGCCGTCGCGATCGACGGGGTCGGCAGCCTCGGCGGGATCGCGGGGGTCGCCGCCGTCTGGGGGATCGTCTCGGTCGCGATCGTTCCGCTCGCCTGGTTCGCGGTCGGCGGCGACCGGCGCTACCTCGTGCTGTCGGTCGCGCTGTCGCCGATCTACTTCCCGACCGTCGCGTCGCAGATCGACGGGGCGAGCAACGCGATCGTCCCCGTGGCGGTGCTGCTCGCCATCGCCCTCGCCGCGGGAGCCCCGCGGGTCGGGGCCGGCGTCGCCGGGTTCCTCGCCAGCGCCCGGTTCCCGACGATGTTCGGGTTGTTCGCCGGCGTCGGGGGCGGTCGCGGACGGATCGTCCGCGCCGGGGTCGCGATCGGCGCATTCGCCGCGGCGACGATCGCCGCGTACGCCCGCTGGGGGGACGCGTTCCTCGACCCGGTGTTCCTCTCGCAGGTGAACCGCCAGTCGTTCTCGCTGAACGCGTTCGGCGTGCTGCTCAACGCCCACCGCCTGCCGTCCGGCCTCGCGCTGACGGCCGTGCAGGCGGTCGCGACGCTCGCGATCTCGGTCGGGGCGTTCCTCTGGGTCCGCACGCCGCTCCGGGCGACCGCGATCGGGCTCACCGGCGTGGCGCTGTTCACCCAGTTCCTCTCCCACTCGATCCTGCTCTGGCTCCTCCCGGTCGTCCTGGTCGGCGCCCGCGAGCGGTGGTGGTTCTGGGGGATCGCGCTCGTCGGCTCGCTCAACTACGACCTCGCGCTGAGCGTCCTCGGCTTCGGCCGGGGCGACTACCTGCCGTCCGACCTCCTCGACCTGCTGCTCACCGCGCTCCTGATCGGGCTGCTCGTCGACCTCGTCCGCGGCGCCGTCCGGGAGCGCGCGGCGACGGCGTCAGTGGCCGTGGGGACGGCGTCGGGCGGGTAGGTCGAGGCGCAGCTCGTTCGCCGCCACGAACCCGATCCGTTCGTAGACCGGCCGGCCCTGCCGCGACGCGTGGAGGAAGATCCGGGCGTAGTCGTGCTGGCGGGCCCACGCGATCATCGCCCGGACGATCGCCGTGGCGACGCCCTGGCCCCGCGCCGCGGGGTCGGTGTACATCGTCATGATGTACGGCATGCGTCCCTTTCGCCCGATCCGCCCCGGCCGCGGCTGCGTCGGGGTGAGCCAGACGACCCCGCTGCCGATCGGACGGCCGCCGGGAGCGACCGCGATCCAGCCGACCGCCTCGTGGGCGGCGAGGCGCGCCCGGATCCACCGCCGGTAGACCGCGTCGGACCGGTTCACGTCCCGGCGGAGACGGCCCCCGATGTCGATCCACATCCGGTGCCGGTGGTCGACGAGCAGCGGGAGGTCCGCGGCGCGGGCCCGGCGGAGGACGAACGCCGGGGTGGGTCGGCGTCGAGACGGGCGGGGCGCTCGGGCCCGTCGCGCCGGCATCGGCGGCTC
>JASHXM010000196.1 GCA_030043545.1 Thermoplasmata archaeon
GCCGGCCGTGAGCGGGTGGCCGCACTCCGCGCACCGATCCGCGGCGGCGAGCGCCGCGGCGGTCGCTTCGGGATCCGCGCCGTCGGCCCCTTCCGCCGACGGGGCGGCCGCCGGCGACGGCGCGAGGACCTCGATCGGCCCGCCGGCGAGGCGGCGCCCTTTGAGGGCGAGCCGGAACGCCTCCGCGTAGTCGGCGCGGTCGTACGCGGACCGCGCGTCGGCGAGGAGCTTGGCCGCCTCGACCGTCCGGCCCCCGCGGCCTTGCTTCGCCTGTGCCTGCTTCAGATCGTCGCCCAGGAGGCGGAGCTGGAACTGGGCCTCCGCGCGGTGGGCGGGGAGTCCGGCGCTCGGGGGCGGGGCCTCGGCGACCGCCGGCGGCGGCGCCGACGCGAGGGCCGGGGCCGTTCCCGAGGGCGGCGGGTGGAGCCGGGCGGCGACCAGCGTTTCGTGCGCCGACTGCGCGAGCTCGTACGCCCGGTCGAAGTTGCGGCTGTCGAACGACGCCTGCGCCTCTCCGATCAGCTCGCGGGAGCGGACGGTGTCGGCGCCCTGGGCAGCGAGGAGGTCCGCCTCCCGGCGGGCCATCGCGATCCGGTTGAACGCCCGATCGCTCACGACCTGCGGCCGCTGGCTGAGCTCGCCCCGCAGCTGGTCCCGACGCCGATGGATCCGCTGGAGGAACAGGAGAGCGAGCGCGGCCATCGCGACCGCGGCGATGACGACGACGACGATCACGAGCAGGTCGTCGCCTGAGAGTCCGCTCACGGTCCGACGGGCGAGGGAGGACGCCCGCGGTGGCTACGATGGGGGTCGGGCCGTATTTAGTCGTCGGCGCTCGCGGGTCGTCCGATCAGGTAGCTCGACCGGGCCCCGTCGACGCGGACCGCGAGCTCCGCCCCCAGCGGTGGCCGGCGCGGCAGCACGACGGGCAGGTAGTTGTCGAGCCGGGCGACGGCGCTCCCCTGGGGCCCGTACTCGAGCACCCGGGCGGTCTCGGTCCGCCCGATCCACCGCTCGAGCCGCCGCCGGGCGGTCCGCTGCCGGGCGACGGCGAGCGACCGGGACCGTCGCTTCGCCACCCCGGGACCGACCGGCGCGAGCCGCGCCGCCGGCGTCCCCGGTCGGGGCGAGAACCGCGTCACGTTGACCGTCTCGGGCGCGACGGCGTCGAGCAGGCGCTCGGTCGCCGCGTGGTCCTCCTCGGTCTCACCGGGGTAGCCGACGATCACGTCGGTCGCGAGGTGGAGCTCCGGGAACCGGGTGCGGGCGGAGGCGACCACCCGCTCGAAGTCGGTGACCGTGTACCCCCGCCGCATCGCGGCTAGGACGCGGTCGGAGCCGCTCTGGACCGGGAGGTGGAGGAACCGGAACACCTTCGGTTCGGCGAGCGCCGACAGGTAGTCGTCGAGCGCGCCGAGGAGCCGCTGGGGACTCATCATCCCGACCCGGATCCGGAAGTCGCCCGGCACCCGGGCCACGGCCCGGACGACGTCGGCGAGGCCGCCGGACGTCGGTCGGTCGAAGCCCCAGGCCGCGGTGTCGAGCCCGGTCAGGCGGAGCTCACGGACCCCCCGCGCGACCGCGTCGGCGGCCCGGGAGGCGATCGCGTCGATCGGAACGCTCGCGATCGGGCCCCGGGCGAGCCGGCTGAAGCAGTAGGCGCAGCCGCTCGTGCACCCCTGGGCGATCACGATCTCCTCGGCGACCGCCGGGGCGAGCGGGAGCGGGGTCGGCGGGGCGTCGGGGAGCCCGCCGGCCCCGTCGGTCAGGAGCGCCGGGATCGTCGCCTGGTCCCGGATCGGGACGAACGTCGTCCGCTCGCGCAGCGGGCCCCGGAACTGCGCCGTGCGGAGCGGGACGAGGCAGCCGGTGACGACCACGCGCGGCGCCGTCCGTCCGAGCGCTTCCCAGCGCCGGACCATCCGCGCCTCGGTCGGGCCGATCACGCCGCAGGTGACGAGCACCGCCGCGTCGACCCCGTCGACGGTCGGCGCGACCGCGACGCCCCGGGCGGCGAGGTCGCGGGCGATCGCCGACCCTTCGCCGTGGTTCTGCGCGCAGCCGAACGATTCGACGTAGACGCGCACGGGCGCCCCGGGCGGTCCTAGAAGACCGACAGCTTCCCCGTGAGGAGGCGCCGCGGGATCGAGTCGATCTGGCCGAACCAGCTCTGGGCGACCGACTCGACCTTCCCCTTCACGCTCGCGAGCTTGACGCCGTCGGCCGGGAGGATCTGGAGGCTCGCCACCTGCGGCTCGTCGACGGGCTTTCCGATCTGGGAGAGGATCCGCACGTGGATCTCCTTCACGTCGCCGCCGGTCTCCTGGACCGCGTCGGCGGCGATCAGGTTCGCGAGGAGGTTGTAGATCTTCCCGACGTGGTTCACCGGGTTCTTCCCGGCGGTCGCCTCGAGGCTCATCGGCCGGCACGGCGTGATGAGCCCGTTCGCCCGGTTCCCCCGTCCGACCGAGCCGTCGTCCCCCGCTTCCATCGAGCAGCCGGTGACGGTGAGGTAGTACCGCCCGAGCTCGGGGTCGTCGGCGGTGTTGACGTCGATCGCCACCTCGCGGCGGGTCAGCTTCGTCGCCTGGTCGGCGAGCTTCGAGTGGATCTCCTCGCAGACCGAGCGGTAGGCGTCGGCGTCGTCGATCTCCGAGTCGACGAGCGCGGCGGCGACGGTGAGGCGGATCTTCTCCCCCTGGCGGTACCCCATCACCTTGACGTCCTCCCCGAGGGCGGGGAGCCGCTTCTTGAGCTTCAGCGTGAGGAACTTCTCGCTCTCCAGCACGAGGCGCTCGGTGTCGGAGAACGGGGCGAAGCCGACCCCGAACGACGTGTCGTTCGCGAGCACCGACTTCTGCTCGAACACCCCGCGCAGGTCGACCGACCCCTGGCCGATCTTGCAGTCGAAGTCGACCTGGCGCTCGACGTCGACGTGGGCGCAGACCGAGCTCACGTACTTCTTGGCGGCGTCGATCGCCGCGTCCCGGAACGGCAGCTTCTCCCCGTTCACCTCGGTCGTCGCCCGGCCGACGAGCAGGATGTAGATCGGGCTCGTCACCTTCCCGCCGCCGAACTTCGGCTCGGAGGCGCCGCCGACCACCTGCGTCTCGTCGGTGTTGTGGTGGAGGATCCGCCCGAACTCGTCGAGGTACATGCGAGAGAGCGCCCGGCTCACCGACTCCGAGACCCCGTCGGCGATCGAGTCCGGGTGTCCCAACCCCTTCCGCTCGACCAGCTCGACGTCCTGGTCCTCGATGTGGACGGCGCGCAGCGGCTCGACCTGGAGATTCCGGGCCATGAAACGGTCCCTCGGTCGCCGAGCCGGGGGTGGGTTTAACCCTTGCGCGGACGGGGGTCCGCCCCCGGTGGCGGCGGGACGTTCGACCGGTTATACGGACCGCTGTTCGGGGCCGGCGGTCCCCTCGAACCGGCGGAGGAGCTGGGTCGTCACCTCGATCAGCGGGTGGTGGGCCGACCGGTCGATCTCGATGTCGGCGACGGTCGACAGATGGTGCTCCGCGGCGACCCGCTCGAAGCCGGTCTCTTGGGTGGCGAACTCCTCCGGCCGCTCGCAGGTGAGGACGAACGCCTGGAGCTGGGTGAGCCCCATCTCGCGGGCGGCGAGCGCCCGGTGGTGGCCGTCGACGAGCAGCCACGTCTCCCCTTTCTGCACGACGAGCACCGGCTCGGCGAAGCCGCGCTCCAGCTCGTAGCGGCGGCCTTCGAGCTCGTCCTCGAACACCTTCCACTGGGTCGGGGTCAGCCGGTCGATCGGGACGAGCCCCCGGTGGAACGAGAACGGCAGCCCGTACCGTTCGCTGAGGAGCCGCTTCAGCATGTCTGCCTTCCCCGGCGACGCCCGCTCGAAATGGGAGCGGACGACGTCGAGGTTCGCCAAGAGCCCGCAGAGGCGGCCCCGCTCGTCGATGATCGGGAGGTCGCGGAGTCCGAACCGGAACATGATCCGAGCGGCGTCGTCGAGCCCCGTCTCGGGGGTCGCGGTGTACGTCCCCGGCCGGATGATCGACGCGAGCGGGGTCGTCCGGTCGTCGGAGTGCCGGAGCAGCTCCTTCGCGCTCACGAAGCCGACCAGCTGCTGGGCCGCGTCCGTCACCGGGAGGCCGTGGTGCCGGCTGCGGATCAGGCGGTCGATCGCCTCCCCGACGGTCGTCGAATCCCTCAGGTGCTCGACCTCGAGCACCATGTAATCGCGGACGCGGACCGTCATCGATCGGCCGACGGCTGCTCGTCGCGGAGGTACGCGGTGAGCAGGTGGCAGACCAGGAGGTGGACGTCCTCGATGTGCTGCATCGAGTTCGACGGGACGACGAGCGGGACGTCGACGAGCTCCTTGAGCTTCCCGCCGCCCATCCCGGTGAGGCCGACCGTGCCGAGGCCCAAGGCGCGGGCGACCCGCATCGCCTCGAGCACGTTCGGGGAGTTGCCGCTCCCCGAGATCCCGAGCGCGACGTCGCCGGCCTTCGCGAGCCCCTTCAGCTGCTCCGAGAAGACCTTGGAGTAGTCGGCGTCGTTCGCCCACGCCGTGAGCGTCGGGACGTTGTCCGGGAGCGCGACGCACCGGAACCGCTTCCCGTCGCCGCGGATCGTCGCCTTGCCGATGTCCGCGACGAAGTGGGAGGCGGTCGCCGCGCTGCCGCCGTTGCCGAAGAAGAAGATCGTCCGCTCCTCGGCGCGCGCCTTGAGCAGCATCGGGACGATCCGACGCATCGCCTCGAACAGGTACGGCTCGTGGAGGGCGGATTTCGTCTCGGCGACGTACGTGCGGACGTACGCCTCGAGTCCTTCGAGCCCGGTCATCGGCCCACGAACAGAATGCGCGATCCTTCCGGCGCGATCCGCACGGGAAGGCGCTCCATCGGCGAGAGGGCGTCCGCTATTTGACGGCTCTGCTCGGGCGGGTGGACGAGCAGCAGGAAGCCGCCGCCGCCGGCGCCGGTGATCTTCCCCCCGTACGCGCCGGCCGCCTTCGCGCGGGCGTACCGGTCGTCGATCGCGTCGTTCGTGATCCCCGTCGAGAGGTTGCGCTTCAGCTGCCAGCCTTCGTCGAGGATCGCCCCGAGCCGGGCGATCTCCCCGGCGACGATCGCGCTGCGCGCCTCGGCCGCCAGGCTCCGCATCCGCAGGAGGGCGTCCCGGTTCTCGGTCGTGCGGTCGCTCTGCTCCTTCAGGATCCCTTCCGCGCGCCGCGTCGTCCCCGTGTAGTAGAGCGACAGGTGCTCGCCGAGCCGGTCGCGGTCGGCGGCGGCGAGCGGGATCGGCGACGCCCGGACGGAGCCGTCGGCGCGGAACTCGAAGTACTGGAGCCCGCCGAAGGCGGCGATGTACTGGTCCTGCTTGCCGATGTGGCCGCCGAGCAGGTCGATCTCGATCCGGCACGCCTCCTCCGCGAGCTCCGCCGGGCCGCGGAGGACGCCGCGCGAAGCGTAGAGCGCGTTCAACAGCCCCACGGTGACGGTCGACGACGACCCGAGCCCCGTCCCTTCCCCCGGGATGTCGGCGATCGTGTGGATCTCGACGGCGCGGTGGACCCCCGAGAGCCGCATCGCCTCGCGGACGAGCTCGTGCTGGAGCTCGTCGAGCCGGTCGACGTTCTCCGTCCGCGAGTAGGCGACCCGGATCGACCCCTCGAACTTGGGGTTCACGAGGACGTGGATGAAGCGGTCGATTGCGGCGCTCGTGACGGCCCCGCCGTCGAACTCCCGGTAGAACGACGGCAGGTCGGTCCCGCCGCCCGCGAAGCTGATCCGAAGCGGGGTCCGGGTGATGATCACGGCGTTCCCCGCGGCGCGCGGGGTTATCCCTTTGGCGGGGCCGG
>JASHXM010000197.1 GCA_030043545.1 Thermoplasmata archaeon
CAGGTCGAAGTACCGGTCGAGGGGGAGGACCGGGCTCTCCGGTTCCGCGGACCGGAACCGACCCGACCACGGCGGCTGTCGAACGAGGTGGGCGACCGCGTCCCGCCACGGCGGTCGGGGGTCGGACCAGGCGGGCACCTGGAACGCCATCGCCCCGCCGGGCGCGACCCAGCTCCACAGTCGGGCCAGTTGAGCCGGGTGGTCCGGCACCCACTGAAGGGCGGCGTTGGAGAAGACGAGGTCGAACGCGGACCCGGGATCCCAGCGGCGGAGGTCGGACTCGATCCACCCTACCTCCGGGTCGGTCGCTCGCGCCGCCCGAAGCATCTCGGCGGAGCTATCGATCGCCGTGACCGTCGCCGCCGGCCACCGCCGGCGGAGCACCGCGGTGCTCGTGCCGGGCCCGCAGCCCAGGTCGACGAGCGAGCGCGGCGCCTCGAGCTCGATCCGGGCCACCAGGTCGGCGCACGGCCGTGTCCGCTCCCGCTCGAACTTGAGGTACTGACCGGAACTCCACGACGGCATCGTGCCCCGCCCCCGGCCCCCCCGGCTCTTTAGCCGGCGGGGGTGTCGCGGGCGGCGCCGGCGGCCGATGGAGGTCGCGGCGTTCGAGAGGGACGGGCGGACGATGGCCGAGATGCCCCGGCTCGCCCGATGGTTCGTGAACCGCTCCTCGTCGCGACGCTCCGCCCGCCGGTACGCGTGGCTCCGCGCGGACGGCGCTCTCGCGGACCGGAGCGTTTGCCTCGAGATCGGCGCCGGCAACGGGGAGTTCGCTCGCCGCGTCGTGGACGGCATGCACCCCGCCCGGTTCGTCGCGACCGACCTCGACGCCCGCCAGATCGACGCGGCCCGACGCCACCTCGGCCGGTACTACCCCGCGGGCATTCCCGCGACCCTGGAGCTGCACGTCGCCGACATGCGGGCCCTCCCGTTCCCGGACGGCGCGTTCGACGCGGTCTTCGCGTTCACCTCGATCCACCACGCGGGACCCGTCCACCGCGACTTTGCGGAGGTGCCGCGAGCGCTCGGCGAGATCGATCGGGTGCTGCGCGCCGGCGGGGTGCTCGTCTACGAGGAGTTCCTCCACCTCGAACGGATCCGGAACTGGCTCACCGACCACGGCTACCGGATCGATCGGCTCCGCCGTCGGTTCCGGCACGAGTGGGTGCGGTCGGTCCGGGTCGGCGGGGGAGATTCGTCGCCCGCGGCGCCGGAGACCTCGCCGGCCCCGAGCCCACCCGCCCCCCGGGACGCGTTCCGGCCCTAGGACGGGAAGCCGACCCGAGTTCCGGCTCGTCCCGCGACGCCCTCGGCGAGGGACGGGAAGTCCGTGATCACGAATCGTCGCCCGCCGCTCCGGAGAAATGCGAGACCTGCCTCGACCTTGGGCCCCATGCTGCCGGGCGGGAACTCGCCGTGACGAAGGAGCCGACCGAGCTCGACCGGAGACGTGGCGCCGAGCCAACGGGCGCCGGAGCTCCCGAACCCGACGGCGGCCGCCGGGACATCGGTGACGATCGCGAGCGTCTCCGCGCCGATCGCCGCGGCGACCAGCGCCGCTCCGAGGTCCTTGTCGATCACCGCGTCGACCCCCTCCCACCGCGCGGCGCGACGGACGACGGGGATCCCCCCGCCTCCGGCGACGACGAAGACGACGCGGCTCCCCGCCCCGAGATCGAGCATCGCGGCGATCGCCTCTCCTTCCAGCCACCGGAGCGGCCGGGGCGACGGGACGAGGCGTCGCCACCCCCCGCGCGACCGATCCTCGGCGAGCGTCCAGCCGAGCGTGCGGCGGAGCCGTTCCGCTTCGGCGGCGGGGTAGAACCGACCGACCGGCTTCGTCGGATGGTGGAACGCCGGGTCGCGGGCCGATACGGCGGTTCGGCTCACGACCGGGACCACGACCCGCCCCGTCCGCTCGAGCGCCGAGCCGAGCTCCTGCGCGATCAGGTAGCCGATCTGACCCTCCGTCTCGGCGCCGAGGACGTGCAACGGCGGCGCCGGGACCTCGCGGGCCCCGAGCTCCGCCTCGCGCAGCAGCGCCCCGACCTGGGGGCCGTTGCCGTGGGTGACCACGAGTTCCACGTCCGGGGTCGCGATCGTCGCGAGGGCGGCGGCCGCCTCCCGCATCCGCCGCACCGCCTCCGTCCACGTGCCGTGGTCGTGCGACCGCTGGATCGCGTTCCCCCCGAGGGCGACGACGATCCGTCGCCGTCGCGGGGCGGGCCGACGCCGACGCGGGCGCGGGGGCGTCATGGCCCGGTCCGCCGGACGACGCACGTGAGGCAGTGGGCGCCGCCGTACCCGCCGGTGATCTCGCGCAGGTCGAGCGGCACCACCTCGACCCCCCGGTCGCGCAGCGCTCGGGAGCGAGGGAACAGGTCCCCGGAGCCCCGACGGAGTTCCCGCTCCCGCCGGACGAGGTCGAACAGCGCGGCGTATCGGTGGGGTCGGATGCGGGCGGCGCGGCCGAGGTTCGCGAGCACCCGGTCGACCTCCCGTTCGACGTCGACCGCCAGGATCTGGCGGTCGCGGACGCACAGGAAGTTCGTCGCGTAGCACATCTGCTCGAGCGTCGAGATCTCGATGAGGTCGATCTTCTTCGACGCGAGGAACGCCCGCAGCGATACGGCGGAGCCGTCCGCCTCGAAGCCGCGCCGCCCGCGCCGGCGGTAGACGACCGTCCGAGCGCGGTCGAGCAGCGGTCCGCAGCCGACCGCGAGCCCGTCGCCGGGGACGTTGAAGTAGGTGTCGAGATGCATGTTGATCATCGGGTCCGAATCGTCGGTCGGGAGCGCCGGGTGCCGCGGCTGGCGGACGACCGCGACCTCGGTGAGCCCGGTCGGCAGGGCGAGGAACTGGCGGACGGCCGCCGCGTTCGTCCGGTCGCCGGTGCCGAGGAAGGCGAAGTCGCCCATCGGGAGGAAGTCGCCTCCCTCGAACGTGCCCGGCCCACCGATCGCACCGGCGATCGTCGCCCCGCCCGCGCGCAGGAGGACGCCGGTGAGGACCGGCTCGTGCCGGCGCTGCGGCTTCGACATCCGGCCGAGCACGTAGCCGTTCGGCGTGAGCGCCTGCTGATCCCGGAGATAGCAGAGGTTCGCGAGCGGGGTGTCGAGCCGGATGCGCGGGCGGACGGCGCGCGCCCCCCGGCCGCGCTCGAGGGCGATCGACGGCCGCAGGAGAAGGATGTTGAACAGGGTCTCCCCGTCGAACC
>JASHXM010000198.1 GCA_030043545.1 Thermoplasmata archaeon
CCGGCGCCGCTTCTCCTCGACCCGGACGCCCCGCTGGGGGGCGCCCCGGTAGCGGCGGGGGTTCCCGACGGGGAGCGGCGAGGTAGGGGCCCCGGGGTCGGAGAGCTTCTCGATCGCGACCGGGAGCTCCTTGTACGCGCCGGTCTGGGTCGTCGGGTCGCGCGCATCGGACGTGAGACGGTTCGTCGCGTCCTCGCCGCGGCCGTGGATCCCGACCCACATCACCTTCCCCTGCACCCGGTCGGTGACGAGGACCTTCAGCCGGATCGCCCCCTGGGCCGAACGGACGCGGACCCGGTCGCCGTCGACGAGGCGTCGCTCGGCCGCGAGCTCGGGGGAGACCTCGAGGAACATCTCGGGGAGCTTCGCGGCGAGGCCGGCGTCCCGGCCGGTGATGTTCCCCCAGTGGAACTGCTCTAACAGGCGGCCGTTGTTGAGGTGGAGGTCGAACTCCCCGTCGGCGGCCAGTGGGGGGATCCACTTCGGCGGCACCAGCCGCGCCCGCCCGTCGGGGAACTCGAACCGTTCTCGGTAGAGGTAGGGAGAGTCCTCTCCGTCGGCGGCGACCGGCCACTGCTGGCTGCGGTACCCGTCGAGTCGGTCGTACCGGATCCCCGCGAACGCCGGCACGAGCCGGGCGGCCTCCTCCATCACGTCCCCGGCGGACCGGACGGGCCACGCCGCGCCGAGCGCGTTCGCGAGCCGGCGGACGATCTCGAGCTCGGGGAGCGTGTCGCCGAGCGGCGGGAGCGCCCGGTGGAACCGCTGGACCCGACGCTCGGTGTTGACGAACGTCCCCTCGCGCTCGAGCGTCGCCGCGGCCGGCAGGACGACGTGCGCGAGACGGCTCGTCGCCGTCGGCACGACCTCGCAGACGACGAGGAGGTCGAGCCGGCGGAGCGCCTCCTCGGTCCGCGCCCCGTGGGCGTCGGCGAGCGCCTTGTCCTCCCCGAAGATCACGAGCGCCCGCAGCGAACCGGCGAGGGCCGCGTCCACCATCTCCGTGCTCGTGAGCCCCTTGCGCGTCGGAAGGCGGACCCCCCAGGCCGCCTCGTACCGGGCGACGACCGCCGGCTCGTCCCACCGTTCGTAGCCGCCGAAGAACGTCGGCAGCGCCCCGAAATCGCTCGCCCCCTGGACGTTGCAGTGGCCGCGGAGGGGGTAGCCGCCGGTGAACCGCCGGCCGAAATTACCCGTCAGCAGCAGCAGGTCGCAGATCGCCGTCGACGTTTCGGTCCCCGGCTGGTGCTGCGTCACCCCCATCGCCCACAGCGCGCAGACCGAGCCGGCGGCGTGGATCATCGTCGCCGCTCGCTCGATCTCGGCGCGCGGGATCCCCGTGACGGACTCGGCGAAGTCGAGCGTGTACGGGCCGAGCGACGCGCGGTACGCGTCGAGGCCCGTCGTCCGTTCGGCGAGGAACTCGGTCGCCTCCCAGCCGCGATCGAGGATCAGCCGGGCGATCGCGTTGAGCAGGACGAGGTCGGTGCCGGGGTTCGGTCGGAGGAACAGGTCGGCCCGTTCCGCCATCGGGGTGCGGCGCAGGTCGACGACGATCAGCCGCTGGCCCCGCCGCTTCTGCTCCCGCTTGATCCGGCCGGCGAGCACCGGGTGCGACTCCGCCGTGTTCGACCCTAGGGTGATCACGAGGTCGGCGCCGGCGATCTCGTCGAACCCGCCCGCGTCGGCCCCGATCCCGACGGTCCTCAGGAGCCCGGTCGATGCCGGCGCCTGGCAGTAGCGCGCGCAGTTGTCGACGTTGTGGGTCCCGACGACCGCGCGGGCCAGCTTCTGGACGAGGAACGCCTCTTCGTTGCTCCCGGTGCAGTTCGCGAGGAACCCGATCGCGTCGGGACCGTGGCGCGCGCGGATCTCCGTGAGGCGGTCCGCGACGTGGCGGATCGCCTCGTCCCAGCCGACGTCCCGGATCCGGTCCCCGTCGCGGAGCTGCGGCCGGGTGAGACGGTCGGGCCCGTTGACGAACCCCCAGCCGAACTTCCCCTTCACGCACGTCGCCATCCCGTTCGCGGGCGACTCCGGTCGGGGTTGGATCTGGAGGATCTTCCGGCCCTTCGTCCAGACGTCGAACGAGCAGCCGACCCCGCAGAACATGCAGACCGTCTTCGTCTTCCGCACGCGGGACGGCCGCGTGCGGGCCTCGAGCTCGCTCGCCGCGAGCACCGCGCGGAAGCCGCCCAGGGCCGGCTCGACCGCCTTCACGATGCCCGTGAGCGACCGCTTCGCCCGGTCCGGAAGGCCGGTGAGGAGCCCCGCCTCGCCGCGGATCGACTTCGGTTGAAGGGCGTCGACCGGGCAGACCGAGACGCACGTGCCGCAGGAGACGCACGACGACCGGTCGATCGGGGCGCCCCGGTCCCAGACGACGCGCGGCGGCGAGAGCGACCAGTCGATCGAGATCACCTCGTTCACGACGACCTCCTGGCACGCCTCGACGCACCGGCCGCAGAGGATGCAGTGGCTCGGGTCGTAGACGTAGAACGGGTTGGAGGCGTCGGCCGGATACGGCTTCGGCTGGAATTCCTGTCGCGCGACGCCCGCTCGGAGGACGGTCGTGTGCAGCACGCAGTCGCCGTTCTTGTCGCAGAGCGAGCAGACGAGCTCGTGGTCCTGAAGCAGCCGATCGAGCGCGCGTCGCCGGGCCGCCTCCGCGCCGGGGGCGCGGACCGAGATGCGCTGACCGTCCGTCACCGGGGCGGAACAGGCTCGGACGAGTCTCCCGTCGACCTCGACGACGCAGCTGTCGCACGTCTCCACGGGACCGAGGCTGGGATGGAAGCAGACCTGCGGAACGGTGATCCCAAGGCGGTTCAGCAGCGCGAGGACCGTTCGGTCGCCAGCGGGATCGACCGAGCGCCCGTC
>JASHXM010000023.1 GCA_030043545.1 Thermoplasmata archaeon
AGTTCCTCGAGTCCGAGTTTCGGGACGATGCCCCCGCCGTCCGGGCGGCGTTTGCGAAGGAACCCGTCGGCAAGCGCTAGCGCGGGCCGGTACGTCGCGCGCGATCGGAAGGTCGGCGCGCCCCCGCACCGCCGTCCGGGGTCGTCCGCGGAATATTTTCGCCGCGGGTTTATCCGCCCGCCCACCGAAGCGGGTTCGCATGTCGGACCCGGATGGCCGATGGCGGCGACCCTCCCCTCCGCCGGAGCGAGCTCCTCGGCGAACGCCGTATCGGGTCTCGGACCGGAGCGCGAACGGACCGTGAAGCATCGATCTCGGCCGTTCCTGGCGCTCGTCGGGTCGATCGCGGTCGTGCTGCTCCTCTTGGGGAGTGAGTTCGTCGGAGGAGTCGCCGGCCGGAGTGTCGCGCCGTCGGTCGCCGTCGAGGGGCACCCCGGGGGGGCGGGGCCGGTTCGGGGCGAGGGGGGCGGTCCGGGGCCGATCCTGACGCTCGCGGGAGCCCTGAGCACCGGCACCAACAGTCCCGGCCCCCCGACCTTCGACCCGCAGAACGGCTACGTCTACGTACCGAACTTTCTCGCCCGGAGCGTCACCGTGGTCGACGGTCTCTCGATCGCTGGCTCCGTCTCGGTGGCGGGGAATCCGATCGCGACGCTGTTCGATCCGGTGAACGGCTTGGTCTACGTGACCGAAAGCAACTCGACCAGCCTCGCCGTCCTCGAGGGGACCTCGTTGTTCGGGACGGTGACGACCAGCGTCTGCCTCAGCGCCCGATTCTTTGAAACCCCCGCGTTCGATCCCGCCAACGGGTACGTCTACGTTCCCGACCCATGTTCGGGGAACGTCACGGTGGTCCACAACACCTCGGTCGTCGCGACTCTCCAACTGCCGGGCTCGACCTCGTCGACGAGCGCGGTCTACGACGCGAACGACGAGTACGTGTACCTCTCCGATCCGACCCAAGGGCGGCTCTACGTGGTCAACAACACGTCGTTCCTCACGACGGTGACCGTCCTCGCCGGACCGGTCGCTCCGACGTACGACCCGAGCAGCGGTCTCCTCTACGTCGTGGACTCGGGCGTCGGGAACCTGAGCGTCGTGCGCGGAACGGCGGTCGTGGCGAACGTCCCGTTCGGCGGCGACGGCTGGCCCGGCGGGCTGGCGTACTCCGCCACCTACGACGACGCCAATCAGCTGCTCTACGTACCATACCAGGGCTTCCAGGCCTCGAGCGCGGAGGTCGCCGTGTTCAACGGTACGACCGAGGTCACCACCATCGGCGTCGGCCCCCTGATCGCGGGCGCCTCCACCTACGTGCCGTACGCGAACGGGACGGGGTACGTCTACGAGATGTCCGGCGAGTCGCTCAACGGCGGGCTGGGTACGGGAACCGCGACCGCCATCGGGGGAACGCTGGTCGCGGGGACGCTCAACTTCTCGAGCGAGCCGTCCGGAGCGGTCTACGACCCAGAGAACGGCTACGTCTACGTCCCGACCTACACGCCCGAGAACGTGACCACCGGCCAGGTGTCGAGCTACGTGGTCGTGATCACCTGCTCGGGATGCGCCGAGGTGACCCTCTCCGAGCGCGGAGTTCCCGCCGGCACCCCGTGGGGGGTCACGGTCGGGAACCGCTCGAGCCGCTATGCCGAGGCGGCGACGGCGACGGCTCCGGCCGGCATCACGCTCCGACTGGTGAGCGGGTTGTACTCGCTCCGGATCGAGGGGCCGATGGGGACGACGGTCGCCGTCACGTCGGCCAACGCCAACTACTCGGCGACGCTCGGCACGCTCCGGGTCTCGGGCGTGACCGGTCCAGCCCCGGCGGGGAACGGTGGCGGAGCGCGTCCGGCCGAGTGGGAGATCGCGCTCACCGCGGTCGCTGCCCTGGGAGTCGCAATCGCCACCGTCGCCGTGTCCCATCGCGCGCGGAGTCGGCGTGAAGGGGAGGCCCTCGTTCGGGAGATGCGCGGCGCGATCGAGCGGGGGTTGGACGACTGGGAACCGCCGAAATAGCCCGCTCAGGATTGGTCCGGTCGGAACAGGTGAACGAGGCGGGGCCGCGGTGAACCACGCGTCACGTCGGGGTCCGCGGAGCCGCCCCCGGTCGGACGCCGCACGCCGGAACGTCGGGCACCGGACGAGCTGCAAGGCGCCCTCAGGTGCCGCGGCGCGCTTCCCCCGAGCCGGTCGCTCGGACCCGGTCGGAACGGGTCCTGGGGGGAGTGTGGGTCCCAGCCTGCGGCCGGGAGATCGTAGTTCGCACGGGGGGGCTCGACGGTGAGCGCGCCCCCGCCGGTCACTCCCCCGGACCCCCATCCCCCCGCGGGGCGTGAGGAGCAGGTTCGGGTCGCACTTCGTCTCGTCCTCCACCTCGGCCGGAGCGGCCCACCGGACCGACAGGGGTTGGGCCGCGAGTCGGCCACGCAGCGGGGGATCGCCGCGACCCTCGGGGTAACCCAAGGGGCGGTCTCGAAGATCCTGGACGGACTCACGGCCGCCGGGGTGGTCGGGAGACAGCGGACCCACGTGCCGGGACGGGACCGCCGGGTGCGGGTGTATTTCCTCACCGCGCGCGGGGAGGCGCTCGCCCGGGTGATCGAACAGGCGCTGACCCGGCGACGAGGCTGAGCCGATCGCGTCGAACGGCGCGTCGCATCGGGTCGGGTCCGCCGACCCGCTCGGGACCGAACCGGCCCCCGCCGGCGGGCACCCGGCTCGGTCTTGTACACCGGCTCGTCTCGGACGGAGATGATCCGACTCGAACCGATGACCCCGGCACAGTTCCGGGCGTCGTACGAGAACGGGGTCCTCCGCGTGGCCGAGGACCGCGTCCGGCTCGGGGAGTGGACCGAAGAGTCGGCGGTCGAGACCGCCCGCTCGGAGATGGCCCAGCTGCTCCCCGCCGGGCAGCGTACGCCGAACCGCCACTTCTGCACGGTCGTCGACGAATCGACGGGCGTCGGGGTCGGCGAGACGTGGTACCTCATCGAGCGGAAGGGGGGAAAGACCCGGCTCTGGGTCGACTGGATCTGGATCGATCCGAA
>JASHXM010000024.1 GCA_030043545.1 Thermoplasmata archaeon
CCCGCTGGTGGCGATAGTTGATCGCCGTGTCGATGACGTTCACTCGGCCGGACGTGAGGGAGACCGAGACGGCCTGCTCCACCGCGAGGTCGGTCGGAGCGTCGGCCGCCCCGAGGTACGTGCCGAGCCCGATCGTCGATACGGCGAGATCGCCGGGAGCGAGGCGAAAGTGGTCGAACGACAGTGCGCGCTCGCGGACGGCCCGATCCCGGAACCGCTGCGTCCCCGCCGGCGTCGCCGAACCCGAGATCGGCATCGGGTACGCACGGCGCCCCCCGCGGAAAAGCTTCCGCCCGGGGGCCGGAGCGGCTCCCCCGGCGCTATCGTGATGAGCCGGGCCGGTGTCGCCGCAAACGGAGCGATGCCTCGCCGAAAGTACGGGCGCCTGCGGAAGCCGATCCCGCCGGTTCCGCGCGAGAAGTGTCGGATGTGCCGGCTGAAGCGGCCGTGCCCGCTCCACGGCCGCACGCCGGGAAGCTGAGATCGCCGTCGATCCTTACGCCGGGGCCCGGAGCCGCCGGGGGACGGGGCGTCCCCCTCGGATCGCGCCGACCGGACAGTACGGGACGCACCAACCGCAGTCCGTGCAGTTCGAGTGGACGACGAGCCGCTCGGCCGTGAGCTCCATCGCGTCCGGCGGGCAGACGCCCGTGCAGAGACCGCAGAGGACGCAGATGTCCGGATCGATCTCGATCACGCGAACCGGCCCGGTCTCCGCTCAGCCGCCGGCGCTCCCCGGGGGTACCGCCGAAGCGAGTTCCGGGTGGAGCGCGCGTCCGAGCGCCACGAAGCCGGTGAGCGCGCACTTCGTCCGGACCGGCGAGAGCGGGATCTGCAGGGCCGCGAGGACATCGGCCTGCGTCAGCTGGCCCGCCGCGTCGATCGAGAGGCCCTTCAGCCGTTCCGTGAGCATCGACGCGCTCGCGAGGCTGATCGCGCAGCCGTCGCCTTCGAACCGGACCGTCTCGATCTTCGAGTGGGCGGGGTCGAGTTTCAGTCGGAGCGTGATATGGTCCCCGCAGAGCGGGTTCGACTCCGCGCCCGCGCGGTCGGCGTCCGGCAGCGGACCGAAGTTGCGCGGCGAGCGGTAGTGGTCCAGGATGATCTCCTGGTACATGTCGTAGGCCACGGGTCCCTCTCCGCTCCGAGGCGGCGGCGGGTATAAACCGACCGCGGCCGGCGTTCTCCGCGCCCGTCGACCCGCCGAACGTAGACGGTGGAGCCGCTCAGGTTATAAACACCCCGAGGTGAGTAAATCCGATGGCGTCGGCGGTGCCGAAGTTCGACGCGTGGCTCTCGCTCGAGCGCGTCGAAGAGCTCTCCCGGTCGCTGAGCGACCCCGAGCCGGTGCGCGCCCTCCGGCACGACGCGTACGAGCGATTTCGCGAGCTCCCGATCGAGCCGAACCCACTGTTCCGGGGATACGGCTACTTCACGGGGGTCGACCTCACCGGAGTCGACCCGCAGGTGCGGGCCCCAGCGGTCGACCTCCCCCCGTCCGCGCCGGGCACGATCCGGGTGGTCCACGACCGGACCGGGACCCGGATCAGCGTCCCGTCCGCGCTCGCCGACGCCGGGGTCCGGGTCACGGGGCTCTCCGAGGCTTGGACGGCGGGGGCCGACGCGGTCGCGCCGTTCGTCCACGGACTCGAAACCCCGGCCGATCGGCTCTCCGCGCTTGCGATCGCGCTGCTGAATCGCGGCTATCGGCTCGAGGTCCCCGACCGGTTCCCGGAACCGGTCCGCCTCCAGGAGCTCTCGATCCTCTCCGCACCCCAGGAGGCGCTCTCGGTCCGCCGCTCGATCCGCACCGGCGCCGACGTGCAACTGCTGGCGACCGAGGAGGTGTACAGCACCGCGCCCGTGCCCGACGGGCAGCGGCTGTACGCCTCGAGCTCCGCCTTGGAACTCGGAGCCGGGTCGAAGACGCTCGTGCTGACGGTGCACGCGCCCGACCGGCGGTCGGTCTCCGTCTATCGCCGGGCCGCGACGACCGGCGCCGGGGCGCGGGTCGGCTGGCTCTGGAACGGCCTCGGCGGGTTCCGGACCAAGGTCCGCAACCAGACGACGCTCGCCGGCAACGGCTCGTCGGTCGAGGACCTCCAGACGTTCTACGGGGCGCAGAACCAGTCGTACGACAGCTCGGTCGACATCACCCACGTCGGGACCGACACGCACGGGCAGTCGATCACGCGCGGCGTGTTCGCCGACGAGGCGCGCGGGATGAGCCGGGGGCTCGTCCGCATCGAGCCGAACGCGCGCAAGACGATCGCGTACGTCTCGGAGCACGCGATGCTGCTCTCCCGCGGGGCGCGCTCCGACACGATCCCGATCCTCGAGATCCTCTGCCGCGACGTGAAGGCGACCCACTCCACGTCGGTCGCCCCGGTCGACCCGGAGAAGGTCTTCTACCTCGAGTCGCGCGGGATGCCCGAGGCGGAGGCGATCCGGATGATCGGCGAGGGGTTCCTCTCGTACGTCTACGAGCGCGCGCCGATCGAGCACCTGCGCGAGATCCTGTACCCGAAGCTGCAGAGCCGCTGGGACGGCCGCGAGCTGCCGTGGCGCGCCGACGGCGCCGGTCCGGCGCTCCCGGCGCTCCGGGTCACCGGAACCGAATCGGCACCGGAGTGGCGGTTCGACGCCAAGCTCCGGTAGCGCGATGCCGCTCGTCCTCCACCCCGAGTCGCTCCCGCGGGCGGAGCTCGAGTCGCTCGCGACGGAGTTCACCGAGTCGCTGCGCGAGACGCTCGACCTCGTCGACCACCCGCGCGGGCGGGTCCTCGACCCGGCGAGCCTCGAGACCGCGCGCGAGCTCGTCCAGAGCGCCCTCGCGGTCCTCGAGCGCCCCGGCGACCGGAGCGCCCGGGCGCTCGCCGACGCGGTGAACCTGGGCTACGCGACGATGGTCGCGGCGATCGACCTCGTCAAGTCGCACACCGACGTCCCGCGCGTGCCGGCGCCCCGCCCGACGAGCGGTTCCGCCGCGCCGTAGCGCGCCGCGCCTACCCGACGGCCCCGGCCATCTCGAGCTGGATCAGCCGGTTCAGCTCGAGCGCGTAGTCGACGGGGAGCTCCTTCGCGAACTCCGCGAGGAACCCCATCAGGATTAGGTGGATCGCGTCCGACTCGGTGAGCCCCCGGCTCATCAGGTAGAAGATCTGCTCCTCCCCGATCTTCCCGACGACCGCCTCGTGGGTGATCGTCGCGTCCTCCTCGTGGATCTCGTTGTACGGGTAGGTGTCGGAGCGGCCCTGCTCGTCGGGGAGCAGCGCGTCGCACCGGACCGCCGCCTTCACCCCGGTCGCGCCGGGCGCGACGTGGAGGAGGCCCCGGTAGCTCGTCTGGCCGCCGCGGATCGCGATCGACTTCGCGATGATCTTGCTCGACGTGTCGGGCGCCGAGTGGACCGCCTTTGCCCCCGAGTCGATGATCTGACCCTGGCTCGCGAACGCGACGGAGAGGATGTCCGCGCGCGCGCCGCGGCCCTTCAGGTAGACCGACGGGTACTTCATCGTCACCTTGGAGCCCATGTTGCCGTCGACCCACTCGACGAGCGCGTTCTCGTAGGCGACCGCGCGCTTCGTGACCAGGTTGTAGACGTTCTTCGACCAGTTCTGGACGGTCGTGTAGCGGACCTTCGCGTTC
>JASHXM010000199.1 GCA_030043545.1 Thermoplasmata archaeon
CGCCTCCGCACGACGGGCGGACGGGCTCGTCCGTTCGCCCAACAGGTAGTCGAACGCCTCGCCCCGCCCGTGGGCGATCAGCCCTTCCGGGACGACGACGCCACGACGCGCGGCGTCGGCGAGGCCCGCCCGGACGACGAGGCTCGCGTACCGGGGGTGACGGCGGGAGAGCCGCATGCGGCGCGGCTAGCCCGACGGCGGCGGTTCCGCGGCGCCCGGGACGCCGGTGCCGGTCTCGGTGCCGTTGAGGCGGCTCTCGAGGCCGGCGATCCGTTCCTCGAGCGGGGCCAGCACCTCCTCGAGCGCCTTCGTGAGCGACAGCTTGAGGCTCTCCTCGAGCGAGACCAGGTCCCGACCGAGGTCGGTGATCCGGCGGGCGTTCTCGTTGAGCAGGAGGCGGGACTGGGTCGACACGCGGTAGGTGTCGGAGAGGTCCTTCGTGAGCTGGTGGGACGACCGGGCGAACGTCTCGACCGACTCGCCAATCGGCTTCCACTTCGCGTCGAGGTTCGTCGCGACGGCGGTGTTGAGCGCCTCGGTCGCCTGCTGGATCCCGAGGGAGATATCCTTCGAGACCCGCTCGCCGAGCGCCGTCTCGAGCCCCTGGAGGCGGGTCTTCACCTCCTCGCCGAGCCCGCCGCTCGCCGACTCGATCCGCTGCAGGCGGTCCTCGACCGCCTGGAGCCGCGCGGTGAGGTTCGAGTACGCCGTCCCGATGAGCGTGTTGAGCTGGGCCTGGCCGACCTCCTGGCCCCGCAGCAAGAGGTGGAGGACCCAGTGCTCCCGGCCCTTCGCCTCGGCGAGCGGACCCCGCTCTAGGCGGTCGCGGACCTCCTTCTCGTCGATCAGCGCCTGGAGCTCTTTGAGCACCTCGACGCGGATCGACGACGCCGGGACCGACGACGAGCTCGGGCGACCAGCCATCGGCGGTACGTGGACCGGCCGAGCCTATATACGTTGGCGAACGACGGGGCCGTTCTCCGAGGTGCCGGGGCCGCGCCGCCCGACCGGGGCGCCGGCCGACGCATAACCTTTAATGGGACTGCCCCCCCTCGGAATACCGGTCGCCCCGCGCGGAGGTACCGGGTGCCTCCCCTCGGCGGCCGCGACGACGAAACCAGGAGAAGCACAACGATGCCACGACCCGCGAAGAGCAAGGAGAAGCGCCGTGTCGGACTGGCCGTATATCTCGAGCCGGCGATCCTTCGCCGCCTCCAGCAGGAGGCCGAAGACGACCGCCGGTCCGCCTCGACCCAGGCGGCCCTCTACATCGAAGAGGGGCTGGGGTTGAGAAAGCCCAAGCGGGCGTAACGCCCCCGGCCGCCCCCGCCCGGGGGCGGCTACCCGTCGAACCCGGGGCCGAGGAGCTCCCGCGCCACGATGAGGCGCCGGATCTCCGACGTCCCGGCCCCGATCTCGAGCAGCTTCGCGTCGCGCGCGAGCCGCTCGAGGGGGAGGTCGCGGACGTAGCCGTAACCGCCGTGGATCTGGACCGCCTCGAGGGCGACCCGCGTCGACGCCTCCGAGGCGTAGGTGAGGGTCGCCGCGCTCGCGGCGAGCCGCTTCGGGTCCCGGGCGAGCTCGTCGAGCGCGGCGAAGACGAGCAGGCGTGAGGCGGCGAGCGCCGAGTACATGTCGGCGAGCTTCGCCTGGATCAACTCGAACTGGCCGATCTTCTTCCCGAACTGCTCCCGCTCCCGGGCGTAGGCGAGCGACCGGTCGAGGCACTCGGCGATGATCCCGACGGGGATCGCCGCCAGGACGGCCCGCTCGGCGTTGAGCCCGCCCATCACGATGCCGACCCCGGCGTGCTCGGGGCCGACCCGCTGGTCGGCGGGCACGCTGACGTCCTGGAACGCGAGCTCGCCGGTCGGCGAGCCGCGCATCCCCATCTTGTCGAGGCTCCGTGCCACGGTGAAGCCGGGCGTCGCGGTCGGCACGACGAACGCGCTGATCCCGTGCGCCCCGCGCTCGGGCGCCGTCTTCGCGTAGACGAGGACGACGTCCGCGACCGGGCCGTTCGTGATGAACTGCTTCGTCCCCGTGAGCCGGTACCGGTCCCCGTCGCGGACCGCCCGGGTCCGGAGCGAGAGGGCGTCGGAGCCGGCGTTCGGCTCGGTGAGCGCGAGCGCCCCGATCTGCTCGCCGCTCGCGATCTTCGGGAGGAACCGCTCGCGCTGCGCGTCGGTCCCGTTCCGGGCCAGGTTGTCGGCGAACAGGTTCGAGTGCGCCCCCACGCTGAGGGCGAGCGCGGGGCTCGCCCGGGCGATCTCCTCGAGGATGATCGCCTGGGCCCGGTAGGAGAGGCCGAGGCCGCCGTACGCCGTCGGGACCGTCGGCGCGAGGAAACCGTGATCGCCGAGCCGTCGGAACAGATCGCGGGGGAACCAGTCGTCCCGGTCCATCCGGTCGGCGACCGGGGCGATCTCTTTCCGGACGAACGCCCGGGTGGCGTCCCGGAGGTCCCGCTCCTCGGCGGAGAGCGCCGGTTCCATCGGCCGGTCGGGAGGGGGAGCCGAGGATAACGGTTGGCGGCGACCTAGTCGGGTCCCGCCCGGCGGCGGAGCCCGATATGCCTCCGCCAGACGCTCCGGGGCCGGGGCCAGTCGTCCCGGAAATGGGCGCCCCGGCTCTCGGTCCGGCAGAGCGCCGCCGACGCGATCAGCGAGGCGGTGAGGGCGGCGTTGGCGATCGGGCCGGGGAGGTCGTCGTGGCGTGCCGGCCCGACGTCGCGCGCGATCTCGCGAAGGGTGCCGATCGCCACCCGCAGGCGGGCCGCGGTGCGCACGATCCCGACGTTCTCCCAGAGGAGATCCCGCACCGAGTCGAGGTCCGCGGGGGACGGTCGGCGGCCCGAGCCGACGGGGGCCGGGAGCCGCAACAGCCGCTCCGGCTCGCGAGGTCGCCCCGGCACCGGCCGGGCGAGCTGGCGGGCGACCCGTTCCCCGAAGATCAGTCCCTCCAGGAGCGAGTTGCTGGCGAGTCGGTTCGCTCCGTGGACGCCGGTGTCGGCGACCTCCCCGGCCGCGTACAGGCCGGGGAGGGTCGTCCGGCCCTCGAGGTCGGTCGTGACCCCCCCGATCATGTAGTGGGCGACCGGAGCGACCGGGATCCAATCGCGCGACGGATCGAGCCCGTACTGCTGGAGGAACCGGCAGACGGACGGGAACCGGGCGTAGAGCTGGTTGCGCGGGATGCCGGTCGCGTCCAGGAAGACGAACGGGTGGCCGGAGCGTTCGATCTCCCGCTGGATCGCCCGGGCGACGACGTGGCGCGGCGCGAGCTCCCCCTCCCCCCGCTGCGCGACCAGGAACCGGTCGCCGAGGTGGTTGCGCAGGACGGCGCCCTCGCCCCGGATCGCCTCGGTGATCAGGAAGCGGGGGGCGCCTTCGCGGGCGAACACCGTCGGGTGGAACTGGAGGAACTCGAGGTCGCTCAGCAGCGCGCCGGCCCGGAACGCGATCGCCACGCCGTCCCCCGTCGCGACCGACGGGTTCGTGCTCTGACGGTAGAGGCTCCCCGCCCCGCCGGTCGCGAGCACCACCGGTCGCGCGGCCGTCTCCGCGACCGACGAACCGTCCGGGCGGGAGAGGACCGCGACGGGGCCGCGCCGGTCGCCGGGTCGGAGCGCCCGAAGGACGGTCCGCTCCCGTGCGTCGATCCCGGCGTCGACCACCCGGTGGCGAAGCGCCTCCTCGATCGAGAAGCCGGTCGCGTCCCCCCCGGCGTGCAGGATGCGGGCGCGCGAGTGGGCGCCTTCCCGCCCGAGGGCGATCCGACCCTCGACGGTGTCGAACGGGACGCCGTACCGGACGAGGTCGGCGATCCGCGCCGGCGCCTCGTAGGTGAGGACGCGGGCGGCGGCGCGGTCGACGAGGCCGTCGCCCGCCGCCACCGTGTCCTCGTAGTGGAGCGCTGGCCGGTCGTCGGAGCCGATCGCCGCGGCGATCCCCCCCTGCGCGTAGCGGGTGTTCGACTCCTCGAGCCGGGCCTTCGTAACGATCGTCGGGCGGAGGCCGAGCTCGGCGGCCCGGAGCGCGACGTAGAGGCCGGCGATCCCGCTCCCGACGACGAGGACGCGGCGTCCCCCCCGCGGCACGCGCCGCCGAGCCGGGCGCGGCGTAAAGGGCTTCCCGTACGCGCCGCTCGGGGGGCGTGGCCGGAACGCCGTCGGCGGCACGATGGCCGGAGGTGACGGTCGAGGAGGACCGCCCGCTCCGCGACGCGCTCTGGGCCCGCGCCCGGGACGCGGTCCGTACGGTCCCGGTCTCGGTCACGGACCTGATCGATCCCCGCCCGGCGTACTACCGGCGGGTCGCGCCGGTCCCTCTCCCCCCCGATCGGGCGAGGCTCCGCGCGGAGGGCGCCGAGCACCATCGCCGCTGGGCCGCCCGTGTGGGAGGCCCCGACGCCGTGGAGATCCGCGTGGAGG
>JASHXM010000200.1 GCA_030043545.1 Thermoplasmata archaeon
ATCGGTCCGCTCCCGGTCGAGAGCGCCGACCCCCGACCGGCACCGCCGGGCGAATAGGATAAGCGGCGCGACGGGTCGCGCCGACCGTGGGCGCCCCGCGGCTGCTGCGCGCGACGTTCGTCCACCTCCCCGGGATCGGGCCCGCGACGGAGGCCGAGCTGTGGCGACGCGGGGTGCGCGACTGGGCGCACCTGCGCGCGGGGTTCCTCCCCGCCGGCGTCCGCTCCGCCGCCCGGACCGGGCTCGAGACGGCGATCGCCGCCAGCGAGCGCGCGCTCGCGGACGGCGACGTCGGCTGGTTCGGTCGCGCGCTCCCGGGCCGCGAGCACTGGCGGATCTTCCCGGAGTTCCGGACCCGGACCGCGTTCCTCGACATCGAGACGACCGGGCTCTCGCCGTACGAGGGGATCGTCACCGTCGTGACCGTCCACGGCGGAGGGCAGACCCGCTCGTTCGTCGCCGGGGACGACCTCGAGGAGCTCCCGGCCCACCTGGCGCGGTTCCCGATCCTCGTCACGTTCAACGGCAGCCGGTTCGACGTCCCGTTCCTCGAGGTCGCGTTCCCCCAGCTGATCGTCCCGCCGGTCCACATCGACCTAAGGTTCCTGCTGTACCGGATCGGGCTCGCGGGGGGGCTCAAGCGGATCGAGGCGACCGTCGGGATCGGCGACCGGACCGGCGTCGAGGGGGTCGACGGGCTCGAGGCGGTCCGGCTCTGGCAGGAGTACCGTCGCGGCCACCGCCCCGCCCTGGACCGGCTGGTCCGGTACAACCGCGCCGACACGACGAACCTGGAGCCGCTCCTCGACCTCGCGGTCGACGAGCTCTCCGCCCGACTGTTCCCCGGCCTCGACCGCCGACCGCTCCCCGCCGCCTGACGGAACGACCGGGCCGGCCATCGGTTTCAAGTCCCGACCGCGCTCCGGGTCGCGCTCGATGACGGAGACGCTCCGCCTCGCGATCATCTCCCCCCACCACCCGTCGGAGTCGACGTGGGGGCTCACCCACACCCTCAGCGTCCTCTGCCAGCGGATGGCGCGCCTCGGCCACGACGTCTCGGTCTACTACCCGACGAAGGGCCGCACCCCCCCCGCCCCCGACACCTGGGAGGGGATCCGGGCGATCCCGGTCCCGTGGTTCCGCGCCGGCTGGCTGCCGTTCGGCCCGGACCTCGAGTTCTCCTGGCGCGTCGCGCGCCGCCTGCCCCGGGAGCTCGACGTCGTCGTCGCCCACAACGAGAACGGCGGGGTGTTCGCGATGCGACGGACCCGCCGCCTCCGCCGCCGCGACGGGGGGCGGGGGCCGATCGCGGTGCAGGCGTTCCACGGTCTCGGGATCCGGTTCCTCCAGACCGGCCGCGCCAAGCGGCCGGACCGGGTCCGGCCCCGGCTCGGCTACTACTCCGATTGGATCGCCTTGCGCGCCCTCGAGGGCGGCGGGGCCCGGAACGCGGACGCGTGCGTCGCCTGCTCGGCGGCGATCGGGGCGGAGATCCAGCAGCAGTACGGCGTCCCGCCCGGTCGGATCCGGGTCATCTACAACGGCGTCGACCCGCAGCCGACGCCGACCGCCGCGGAACGGGCCGCTGCGCGCCGCTCGCTCGGCCTTGCCGATTCCGTCCGGGCGCTCGCCTTCCTCGGCCAGGACACGCATCGCAAGGGGCTCGACGTCGCGACCGGCACGGTCGCCCGGCTCCGGGCCGACGGGATCCCCAGCGTCCTCCTCAACATGGGGAACTCCGTCCCGTCGTCGGACGGCGTGATGAGCTTCGGGATCGTCGACGACGCGACGAAGCGAAAGCTCCTCGTCGCGGCCGACCTGTTCCTCCTGCCGACGCGGTACGAAGGGCTGCCCGCCTCCGTCCAGGAGGCGGCCGCGCTCCGGTTGCCGGTCGCGACGACCGCCGCGGCGCACGTCGAGTGGGGGAGCCCCGGCGACGACTACCTGCTGATCGACCCGAACACCCCCGAGGCCGCCGCCGCGACGATCGCGCCGGCGCTCCGGTCGCCCGAACGGCTCAAGAGCCTCGCCGAGCGCGGCTATCGGGAGCTCGGCAGCCGGGAGTACGACCAGCAGACCGCCGAGTACCTCGCGCTGTTCCGCGAGCTACTGAACGGCGGCGGCGCCGCTGGGTGACGCCGGCGGACGCCGACCGCCGTCGAACCCCCACGCGGGCGACGGGATCGGGGCGTCCGCGGGGGGCGTGACGTGGGCGACCCGGTCGAACGCCTGTCGGCAGTACTCGTCGGACGAGTCGATGTAGAGATAGTGGCGGCCGAGGCGTCGGGCGACCGCCGGCACCGTGCCGGTGCCGCCGAACATGTCGAGAACGACGTTCCCGCGGTACGAGTAGAACTTCACGAGCCGCTCGACGAGCTCCTCGGGGAACGGGGCGGGGTGGCCGTGCCGCCGTCGCTCGGGCGGGATCTTCCAGAAGCCGTCCGAGAACCGCTCGAACTCGCGGGCTCCGATGTCGATGGCGGCCCGGTCTCCGACGAGGTTCCACTGTCCCTTCGAGAAGACGAGCACGTACTCCCACGACGGCACGATGTGCGGGTTCGAGGGGGACCGCCAGCTGCCCCACGCCGTCCGGCGGCCCATCGTCTGCTTGTACCAGATGATCTCGGTCCGCATGATGTAGCCGAGCTCGCGGAGCCCGCGCGACAGGTCGTGGTGGATCGGCTGGAAATCCTT
Organism: Thermoplasmata archaeon; assembly: GCA_030043545.1. GTDB lineage: Archaea > Thermoplasmatota > Thermoplasmata > Lutacidiplasmatales > UBA184 > Lutacidiplasma. The sequence continues at coordinate 2,695 of JASHXM010000200.1, forward strand.
GATCGACGTCGGCGCCACGTTGAGGACGAACCGGCCTCCGGGGACGAGCACCCGGTACAGCGACCGCCACACTCCGGCGAGCCAGTCGAGGTACGCGGAGCGGGGGAGGTCGTCGGAGTAGCCCCGGTACGGGATCTTGAGGTTGTACGGCGGACTCGTGATCGCGAGGTGGACGGAGTCGGGCGCGAGCCGGTCGAGGGTCCGACGCGCGTCCCCCCGGACGATCCGGTCGTAGCCGGGCCGCTCCGCCGGAGCGCGTTCGGCCGGACCCATCGGCGGGGGACGACGCCCCGGGGGTTTGACGGTTCCCCCGGCGCCCGCGGAGGGCTCGACCGGAGCCGCCCGCGGTCGGCAACCGTATAATCCCGGGGCGCAGCCCTCGGTCGTTCCGCGATGTCGCTCCGCGTCGCCGTTCCGAGAGAGATCGCCCCGGGCGAGCGCCGGGTCGCGGTCGTCCCGGAGGTCGCCATCCGTCTCGCCAAGAAGGGGATCGAGGTGGCGGTCGAAGCGGCGGCCGGGGCGTCGGCCGGGTACCCGGATGCCGACTACACGAAGGCCGGCGCCACGATCGTGCCGGATCCCGCGGAGGTCGTACGGGGCGCGGGACTCGTCCTCAAGGTCCAGCCGCCGACCCCCGCGGAGGTCGACCGGATCGCGCCGGGGACGGTCGTCGTCGCGCTCGTCAACGCCTCCCGCAACCTCCCGTCGGTCGCGCGGATGCGCGACCGGCCGCTCACGTCGTTCGCCCTCGAGCTGCTCCCGCGGATCACCCGCGCCCAGAGCATGGACGTCCTCTCCTCGCAGGCGACCGTGGCCGGGTACCGGGCGATGCTGATCGGGGCGAGTCTCTGTCCCAAGTTCCTGCCGATGCTCACGACCGCCGCCGGGACGATCCGCCCGTCGAAGGTCCTGATCCTGGGCGCCGGGGTCGCTGGCCTGATGGCGATCGCGACCGCCCGCCGGCTCGGCGGCACGGTCGAGGGGTACGATGTCCGGCGGGCCGCCGGCGAGCAGGTCCGCAGCCTCGGCGCGAAGTTCCTGGAGCTCCAGATCAACGCGGAGGGGTCGGGCGGCTACGCCCGGGAGCTGACCCCCGAAGAGAAGCAGCAGGAGGCGGCGATGCTCGACTCCGCCCTCGCCTCGGCCGACCTCGTCGTCACGACCGCGGCGATCCCGGGCCGGAAGGCGCCGACGCTCGTCCGGGCGGCGACCGTCGCGACGATGCGGCCCGGGTCGGTGATCGTCGACCTTGCCGCGGAGACCGGCGGCAACTGCGAGCTCACGAAACCCGGCGAGACGGTCGTCGCGAACGGCGTCACGATCGCGGGACCGCTCAACCTGCCGAGCCAGCTCCCGTACCACGCGAGCCAGATGTACGCGAAGAACGTCGAGTCGTTCCTGGGGCTGCTCCTCGATAAGGACGGGGCGCTCCACCCGAACTTCGACGACGAGATCCTCGTCGCGAGCCTGCTGACCCGCGACGGGACGGTCCGGCACGCGCCGACGGCCGCGCTGCTCGCGGGAGGTGCGTAGGGTGACCGCCGACCTCTGGACGGCGGTGTTCATCGCGATCCTCGCCGCGTTCGCCGGCTACGAGGTGATCAGCCGGGTCCCGGTGCTCCTCCACACGCCGCTGATGAGCGGCTCGAACTTCATCCACGGGATCGTCCTCGTCGGCGCGATCGTCGCGCTCGGGCTCGCCACGACGAACCTCGAGCGGGCCGTCGGGTTCGTCGCCGTCGTGATGGGGGCGATGAACGTCACCGGCGGCTACGCCGTCACCGAGCGGATCCTCGCGATGTTCGACCGCTCGAAGAGCGGGAGGCCGCCGCCGTGAACGCGTGGCTCGGCCCGACGATCGACGCGGTGTACGTCGTCGCCGTCGTCGCCTTCCTGTTCGGCCTCAAGGGGATGAGCGGTCCCACGACCGCGCGCCGCGGGATCGTCGTCGCGGGGGTCGCGATGCTGCTCGCCGTCGTCGTGACGTTCGTCACGCCGGGGCTCACGAACATCGGCCTGATCGCGCTGGGGACGATCCTCGGCGCCGGCGCGGGCTACTACTGGGCGCGGGTCGTCAAAATGACCGCGATGCCCCAGATGGTCGCGATCTTCAACGGGATGGGCGGCGGCGCCGCCGCGGCGATCGCCGCGGTCGAGCTGCTCGTCTCGATGGCGAACCGCCCGTCCGACGCGCTGAGCGTCGCGGGGGCGGTGATCGGCTCGATCTCGATCTCGGGGAGCGTGCTCGCGTTCCTCAAGCTGCAGGGATGGTTCCCGTCGCGCGCGATCGCGTACCCGGGCCGCGGACCGATCGGCACCGCGGTGCTCGCGGTCGGGGTCGCCTTCGGGGGGTACGCCGTCTGGGTCTCCCAGCCGTTCTGGCTGCTGCCGTTCTTCGTCTTCCTGGTCGCCTACGGCCTCCTCCTCACGGTCCCGATCGGCGGGGCGGACATGCCGGTCGTGATCTCGATGTTCAACGCCCTCACCGGCGTCGCGGTCGCGCTCGACGGCTTCGCGCTCGTCAACGGTCCGCTCGGGGACGCGGGGTACGCGATGGTGATCGCGGGAATGCTCGTCGGCTCCGCCGGCTCGCTGCTGACGGTGCTCATGGCGCGCGCGATGAACCGGTCGATCTCGAACGTCTTCTTCGGCGCCTTCGGGGCGACGGAGGAGGCCGGCGGGCCGGTCGCCGGCGCGATGAAGCCGATCGAGGCGTCGGACGTCGCCGTCCAGATGGCGTACGCCGGCGAGGTCGTGATCGTCCCCGGCTACGGGATGGCGGTCGCCCAGGCGCAGCAGAAGGTGAAGGAGCTCGCGGACCTGCTCGAGGCGAAGGGGGTCGTCGTGAAGTACGCGATCCACCCGGTCGCGGGCCGGATGCCCGGCCACATGAACGTCCTGCTGGCCGAGGCCGGGATCCCGTACGAGAAGCTGTTCGACCGCGACGAGATCAACGCCGAGTTCCCGAGCGTCGACGTCGCGCTCGTCATCGGGGCGAACGACGTCGTGAATCCGGCCGCGCACCGGGCGGGGAGTCCGTTGTTCGGGATGCCGATCCTCGACGTCGAGCAGGCGAAGAACGTCATCGTCATCAAGCGGGGCCAGGGGCGGGGGTTCGCGGGGATCGAGAACGATCTCTTCTACCGCGACAACTGCCACCTCCTCTACGGCGACGCGCAGGCGGCGGTCGGGAAGATC
>JASHXM010000201.1 GCA_030043545.1 Thermoplasmata archaeon
TGTAGTCGAGGATCCGCTGCGGGCCGACGGGCAGGAGCGCCGCCGTCTGCATGAAGGCGGAGGCGACGGTGTACGCCACGCCCTGGCAGGTGTTGTTGAGCGGGGACGTCGCCGAGGGGTTCGCCGCCGCGTGCGCCCAGTAGTCGAGGTTCTTGAGCGCGGTCGCCGCGGGCGTCAGGGCGTTGTGGCCGCACGTGGTGTTGTTTGCCACCGCCGCCTTCCCCCAGCCGAGCGCTTCCGCGAAGTCGTCCGGCTCGGTGTACGACGACTCAGGCTGCACCTCGGGCGCGACGTAGTCCGTCGGGTCGGGGTAGTCCGGAGCCCAGCCCGTCCCCACGAAAGAGACGACCGGGTTCTGGGCCGCCGACACGAGGAAGTCATCGAGCACCGTGTCGAACGTCACGTCGAAGGTGAACGGCACGAGCCGGCCACCCGTCAGCGCGCTGATGTCGTTGATCCAGTCCCCGATCGCGATGTCGTCACCGGGGTCACCGATCAGGCCCGTGATCGGCCACGTGCACGGCGTTGCCACCGTACAGGCCGCCGTCGCGGAGTCGTAGTACTCCGAGTGGGGGTTGGTCGCCTGCGACCACCACCACTCCGCACCGCTCACGTTCCCGGCCGCGAAGCTCGGGTTGCCGATCGGGAACGAGACGTTCGTCGGGTAGTACGGGTTCATCCCGTAGGGGATCGGCCCGCCCGTGTTGAAGTCGAACTGGATCCCATCGACCGTCCGGACGGTCTGTTCGACCGTCGCGTACGGGTACGAGTGGACCAAGAACTCCCTCAGCGCGTAGTTCTGGAAGAACGTCTGCGGGATCGTCGGGACGGCTTCGGTCGGGAACTCCGAGATGAAATTCGCCTTGTTGTAGTTGAGGTTGATCGGCGTGAAGAAGTCGCTGATCGTCGGCGACGTAAAGTAGTTCAGCTTCCCCTCGGAGACGAGCTGGAGCAGCGTCGGCGTGTCCGTGCTCGCGATCGCGCAGAAGTCCGCCGTGCCCGCGCGGCACTCACTGATGCCGTACGAGTCGTCGGGGTCCCAGTTCACGTTGACGCTCCCGATGTAGCCGCCGACCGCGGGGTCGCAGTAGCTGTCGGGGTACGTCGCGAGGCCGCCCGCACCGGAGCAGCCGCTGGGCTGCTGGTAGGCCGGGTTGACCCGGAGCTGGTAGCCGATCCCTCGGGACGGCGACCCGTAGTACGGGCCCGACCCGACCATCGACCACTCAACACCCGTCTGGACCTGCGGCGAGGTGATGGCGAGCTCCTCGAACGTGTCCCAGTAGGTCGCGTTCATCGCGCCCGGGGCCGTGGAGTTCAGCTTCGCCACGTACGACGCCCAGCCGGGCGTCTGCGTCGAGGTTCCGCCGTTCGGCAGCTTGCACGGACCATCGCCCGGGCCCGCCGTCGAGTTCGTCCCGTGCCAGCCGGGAATCCCGGCGTCCTGGTAGGTGTACCAGCCGCACGGCACGATGCTCGCGCCCAAGTTGTCCTCAACGAGCTCGAGGAAGAACGGCCAGTCGTGGCCGCCACCGTTCGCGCGGAAGGTGATGCAGCCGTTGCCGACAAAGTGGCCGCCGACCTGGGGACAGTAGTTGGTGTCGTTCACCAACATCGAGCCCAGGATGTTCCCCGGCGTGTTGTTGAAGTCGTACCCGGGGAATCCCGCGTGGATCCCGCCGTCCCACGCCGCGCCCAACGCCGTCGGCGTGGGGAGCAGGGACTGGCCGATGATCCAGCCAGGGTTCTTCGTCGGGTACGGCAGGTTCGCGAACGCGAGCGTCCGCGAGATCGAGAACATTACGTCCGACGGATAGACGGACCAGCTCACGCCCGTGTGCGGGTCGTAGAAGTGGGCCGCGGGGTCGATGACGAACGTCCAGTAGATCGGCTGGCCGTGCTCGTACGTCGTCAGGTTCGTCCCGTAGTCGTGGACGCACTGCTCGGTTCCGGGCACGCACGTAGCGAGCGTCGGAACGAATGTCGAGGTCGAGGAACCATTGTAGTTGACGAGCGTCTGGTAGACGTTCAGGATGGGCTCATAGCTACCGGTATCGTACGCGATAGCAGGGTCCATCGTGTTCCCGCCCCCAGCCAAAATCTCATCGACTTCCAACGTTCCCGGATGCGGCGATTTCGGCGTTGACGGACCCGAACTAGGCGTCGGAACCGCAGCGGCAGCGGTCTGTTGGACCGCGGCCCCCCCAGCTCCGGCGGTAGTATGGGTCGCCACCACCGGCGACACGGACGTCACTGCCCCGGCGCTCAGCGCGCCGGCCGCGACGGGCAACGCCATGCTCAAAACGAGCACGAACGTGGCAGCGATGACTGCCGTCCGCGTAGTCGCTCTTTCTCCCACCGAATTAGACCCTCCCGGCAATTGGGTCACCCGATGCGGGGAGGCGGGGTCCCTATATGAGCTTTCCAAAAATTTCGACCTCTAAAACACCGTTTCCACCGCCGACCGGCGGGCCTTCCCAAGGGGGGTGGGTCGTTCGCCGACGTTTAACCCCCGGATGGTGCTCCCGGCGGGAGTTTCCCCGGCCGGGGGGACCGACCGGTTTTGAACCCGCGTCAGAGGCTCGAGAGGCCTCTATCCTTGACCACTAGACTACGGGAGCGCCGCGGGGCGGTAGGGGGGGCCGCCTTTCAATCTTTCCCCGCGGACTGGGTCCGGGAGAGCGGAGCAGGGCTCAGCGGAGGCTCACCGCGGCGGGAGCGGTCGGGTCCGCCTCGACGACGACCGCGGTCCCGTATGCCATGATCTCGGTCATGATCTCGCTCATCTCGGAGGTGTCGAAGCCGACCGAAACGACCGCGTTCGCGCCCAGGCTGATCGCATGCTGGGTCAGCCGCGCGATCGCCTCGTGCCGGGACTGCTCGAGCAGCTGGGTGTACTCCGTGATCTCGCCCCCCGCTAGGCTGCGGAACCCGGCGACGATGTTCCGTCCCAAGCCGCGGGACCGGACGATCAGGCCGAACGTCACCCCGATCACCCGGGAGATCCGGTAGCCGGGCAGGAACGGGGTGGTGACGACCGGAATCTGGGTCGGGGGGGCGTACGCGGGGGTCCCGGGCGGTAGGGGGGTACCGGACATCGGCCCGGGGAGTCCGGCGCCGCCATAACAGCGCGGGTCCCGGGGAAGAGCCTATCTAACGGGGCGCGCTCTTCCGCCCGTGAACCCCCCGGTCAAGGCGCGCAGCGGCCACATCCTCCTGGAGCCGAAGCGGTCGTTCCACGATCTGGTCCGGGTCTATCCGGAGATCCACAAGCGGGTCGTGGAGATGAACCGACCTTTCGTCAAGGAGTCGGACCCCCTCTCTCCGGAGGCGCTCCTGGAGGAGAACCTGCGCGATCTCCGGCGGGACCGCAAACCGGTCGGCTACAACCGCCAGGATGCGTTCGGGCTCCGGCTGATCTTCCCGATCTCGGACGAGCGACGGGTCGAGTTCTACTTCGCGAAGCCGGCCCGGTGCCAGGAGGTCGTCCAGGTGACCGAGCAGGTCTCCCAGCTGCTGCGGCGACGGGGGGTCAAGCACTCGGTCGAGTACGACCGCCTCCCGCTCGGCCCGGTCCGCATCCCGCCCGGGGTGCCGATCCCCGGAGGCGGCACGCCGTTCGGCGCCTCGTAACCCGGTCGGCCTACCCGCCCGGCGGCCGTCGGAACGGCCAGAACGGCGCGGAGGCGGCGGGCGACGGGGCGGCCGCTTCCGGGACGACGACCCCCTCCTTCTGGAGCAGGCGGAGCGCCTCCCGCGCCGTCTCGAGCGCCGCGGCGTAGTCGGCCGCCCGCTGGCGGAGCGACTCCTCGAGCAGCGCCCGGGCCTTCGTCGTGTCGATCTGCCGGGCCTCCGCCCGGGCGAGCGCCGCGTCGATCAGGTAGTGGAGGTTCGTCAGCTCCCGGTGGAGCGACTTGCGGAGGTTCAGCTCCTCCTCGACCTTGAGGATCATCATGCCGCCGTCGAGCAGCTGGCCGGCGGCGAGGAGCTGGTCCGCCTCCTTGAGCTGCTCCTTCACCGGCCCGACCGTGACGTGGAGCCCCTCCTCCGCGAACGTCACCTCGGAACCGATCTCCTTGCGACGCCGGGCGATCGGGGTGCGGACCGTCTCGGCGAGCGCCGTCCCGGCCTTCTCGAGCCGCTGGACCGCCTCGTCGACCTGCCCCGCGTCGAGCGCCGCCCGAGCCTCCCCGAACGTCTGCATCACCGGCGTCGTGTCGACCCCGAGCCGCTCGCCGACCCAGAGCCGGTCGCGGAGCGCGTTGACTCGGACGAGCACCCGCTCCTTCCGCTGCGCGCGGACGGCCGTCTGCTCGCTCCGGACCAGCCGCAGGGCTCCGGCGAGGTCTTTCGCCGACCGCAACGAGGCGAGGCGATGGGCGACGTCGTCCCGCCGCGTCACCTCGGCCTGGGGGACCTCGCCGATCTCGGCCCGGTCGGCCTCGATCTCGCGCCACCGGCCGTCGACGGCCTCCTCCGCGAGCCGTCGGGCCGCGTCCTCCGCGCGCGCGACCGTTCCGCGCGCCTCGGCCCACTGGTGGGCCCGGACCGCGGCGTCGGCGGCGGCGATCAGCGCGTCGAGCGGCTCGATCTCGGCCGTGAGACCCTCCCCGCGGGCCGCCTCGGCCTGCCGACGGAGCTCTCCGAGCGGGGCCGCGAACGCCCGGTCGACGGCCCACCGGGCCATCTCGGTCGCCTCGCGCGCGCGGCGGACCGCCGGCGAGTAACGGCCGTTCTGGAGCTCGGATTTCGCCTCGGCGAGCTCCTTCGCCGAGTCGGTCGCCTCGACGCCGACCGCGCGGACCTCGTTCAACTGACGGTCGGCGACGTCGATCGCCTCGCGCGCGCGTCGGAGTCCGTCCTCGGCGGAGGAGACGACCTCGGCGATGAAGATCGCCCGTTCAAAGACGTCGACGTAGGCGCCGCGAGCGAACGACGACTTCGCGTTGCGCAGCGCGTTCTGGGCCTCGGTCGCGACGACCCCCTGCTGGGCGGCCGCCTGGATCGCGCCCTCCGCGGCGGCGAGGCATCCGTCGGCGAGTCGGCGCTGGAGATCGGCCCGCTCGAGCTCGCGCTCGCTGCGGGCCGCGAGTTGCAGCGACTCGAGCGGCCGACCCTCGTCGAGCTCCATCCGCGCCTGGTGGAGAAGGTTCTCCGCGACCGACGTGTTCGCGCCGTCGCGCCGCAGTTGCGTGACCGTCGCCTGGAAGCCGGCGAGCGTCTTCGAGACGTGGCGGTACGTCGCCTGCCGGAGCTCCCGCTCGAGCGGTCCGGCGAGCTCGATCAGTTTCGGGTAGTCGCGCTCGCCGAGCACCGCGTCGAACCGTTCCGTCCGGCCCTTGAGGTCCCCCACGTCGGCGCGCAACAGCTCCGCCTCGGTGAACGCCTCGTGGACCCGCTTCGCGGCCCGCTCGGCGTGCTCGACGAACCCGCGGGTCGAGATGAGGGAGCTTCGGACCTCGTCGATCAGCGCCGCCGCCCCGGTCGGCGTCGGGAGCGCGACCCGGCGGCGCGCCTCCGCGAGCGGGGCGACGATCTTGTCGAGCGGTACCCCGGCCGAGCGAGCGGCGTCGAGGTCCCGTTCCAGCGAGCGGAGGTGCTCCTCGAGCACCGGGCGGAGGATCGCGCGGAGCTCGTCGTGGAGGAGCGTCGCCGCCGTTCGGGTCGCCTCGGGCGGAGCGCTCGCGCGCTCCGTGCGGAGCGCGCCGAGGCGGATCGCGAGCGGCTCGACGGTGGCACCGATCTGGCGGCCTTCCTCGACGAGGAGGCCGATGTCGCCCAGGATCCGCTCCGTCTCGACCCGCGCGCCCTCGGTGGCGAGCCGCCGCTCGACGTCGTCGAGCAGCTTCTTCGCCCGGTCGAACCGAAGCGCGTTCAGCTCCTCGCGCGCCGCCTTGAGCGGCTCGTAGAACGGGGCGGGGTCGGCGCCCGCCGCGCGGACCTTGCCGAGCTCGTCCTGGAGCCGGGCGATCTGCTCGACGATCGACTGCGCCGCGGCGCGTCCGCGCCCGGCCGCCTCCTCGAGGCCGGCCGCCGCGCGGTACGCCTCCAGGTACCGTCCGTCGCGCGCCGCCGCCTGGGCCTCCTCGAGCACCGGCCGAAGCGAGGAGAGGTCGAGCCCGATCGGCTCGAGCTCGACGAGCGCGAGCTTCGCGTGGGAGATCGCGTCGTCCGACCGGACGAGCTGCTGCTGGCGGGCCCGGGTCCGGATCTCCTGCGACGCCCGGGACGCCTGGACGAAGTCGCCCATGTTGAAGATCTGCTGGACCTCGTCGATCTGCCGCTGGATCTCGTCGCTCGCCCCGCCCATCGACTCGAGCGTGCGGACCTCCGCCTCGAGCGCTTCGACCAGCGCGGAGGCGTGCGCCCCGAAGAGGGCCGAGAACTCCCGCTCCGCCCGTCGGAGGCTCTCGATCGACGCGACGACATCCTGCTTCACCCGAAGCGAGACATCGGCGTCGGCGAGCAGCCGCCGGACCGGCCCGACGAGCGCGGGGTCGGTGATCTCGGCGAACGACTTCTCCATCTCCTCGACGCGGCGCGCGACGTACGGCCCGGCCGCCGTCCGAAGCTCGACCTCGAACCGGGCGAGCCGCTCGGCGGCGGAACCCAGGTCGCCCGCGTCGAGCCGCTGCTTCGCCTCGGCGAGCCGCTGGTCCGTGGCGTCGTCGAGGAACCCGTGCTCCTTCGCGTACGCCCGGGTCCGGTCGAGCGTCGCCCACCGGTCGACGAAGTAGCGGACCGCCTCCTTGCCCGCGAGGCGGACCGTCTCCGCGAGCGCCTTCCGGGCCCCAACGACGTCCGCCCGGTCGAGGAACGACCGGACGCGCGCGATCGCCGGATCGAACGGCTCGGTCGGGAAACCGGCCGACTTGAACGTGGAGAGCATCTCGGAGAGCGTCTGGAGCTCGCCCCGGGCCGCCTCGAGGTCCTCGGTGAGCCCGCTGACCTTGTCGAGCGCCTCCTGGGCCGCCGCGAGCGCCTCCGAGTAGATCTTGAGCCGCAGCGCCTCGCGCGCCCGGTTCATCGCGGCGAACACTTCGCTCGGGTCGCGCCCCAACCGGCGCGCCCCGGCGATCCGCGGCCGGACCTCGTCGAGCAGCCCGGCGACGACGGTGACGATCGGCTCCTCCGCCGCCGACCGCGCGGAGGCGAGCAGCTGCGGGAGGTCGAGTGGCGGCGCCGCCGGCAGCTGCGCGAGCGACTCGTCGACCGCTGCCCGCGCGGCCTGGGCGTCGACCTCGAACTCCGCGACGGTGCCGAGCGAGGTCCGAAGTCCGTCCAGCACCTGCCGGCACCGTTCCCGGACGGCGTCGGCGACCTCCGGCGCTGCGGCGTCGATCGCCCCGACCGACTCCGGCCACCGGTCGACGGGCGCCGACGCGTCGGCGCGGAGCGCCGCCTCGAGCGGACCGGCCGGGGCGCCGAGCTCCTCGGCGGTCGCCCGGAGGCGTTCCGCGAGGCTACGGGCGGAGGCGTGACGGTCGCGCGCCTCGGGGAGTCCGTCGGCGAGCGCCCGCTGGACGTTCCCGACCGCGTCGGCGAGGCCGTCGTCGCCGGGGCCGGCCTGGACCGACGGGAGGAGCCGTTCGAACTCGGCGAGCCGGCTGCCCGACAGTCCGGCCCACTGCGCGACGGCGACGGCGCGACCCCGGACCCCTTCTAGATAGCCGGTGGTCGCGGCCTTGAGCGCGCCTTCCGCCGCCGCGAGCCGGCCCAGCGTGTCGGTCCACGCCGCGTCCGGCCCGACCCGTCCGAGCGCGTCGAGCTCGATCTTCACCTCCGGCGGGACGACGATCCCGAGCGAGGTGAGCCGGGCGAGCGAGTCGGCCGCCTTCTTCCGACGCTCCTCGAGGAGCGGCGGCACCGAGCGGGCGAGCTCGGCGAGCAGCGCCTGCGACGCCGACTCGACCTGTTCCCAGTCGGAGCGACGGACGAGCTCCTGGACCTGCGCCATCCGCTCGGCGATGCCGGGAGCGATCCCGAGCGCGTCGAGCTGCGCGAGCCGCTCCTCCGCCTCCTTGAGCGCCACTTCGGCGGTCTGGCGCTTTTTCTTGAGCGCCTCCGCCTTTTCCTGGAGGATCCGGGTCAGCCGGGACGAAGGGAGCGGTCCGACGCCGCCCGGACCCCCCACGCTCCTCCTCCCGTGCGCCGAACGGCCCGGCGCGGATCGCGACGGGCCCCCGGCCCGGGTTTCATGCCGCCCCTTCCTTATTAATGAAACGCGCGGACCGCCGTCTCACCGGCGGGAAACGACGCTACGTGCGGGTGATCCGGCGCTTCCCCATCGCGTCGACGTACTGGACCTCCGCGCCCGGGGCGACGGCGGCCCGCGTCTCCGCGTCGAGCGGGAGCGTGAACGTCTCGTACGATTCGAGGTCCATCAGCTGGACCTCGGCGTCGGTCATCGAGAGGACCTGCGCCTGCTTCTTCCCGATCATCGGCACCTGGACCTTGTGCTTCACCGGGAAGACGACGCTCCGCTTCGACCCGTCGAACACTCCGACGGCGTCGATCCGGGCCTTCGCCTCTCCGTGCTTCCCCGGTTTCGACGTCTGGATGCTGAGGATCCGGCACGGCTCGTCGTCGATCAGCATGTAGCGCCCTTCCTTGAGTTCGCGAACTTCCTGCTGCGTCCACGCCATCGCCGACCCTCCGACCGGTGAGGTAGGGGCGTTCGGCATAAGCGTTGCTCCGGTCGCGCGACGCGCGCGCCGCTCGGGCGTCGCACCCCGGCCGGTAGCCGGGCGGACCGAGGGTTTATTCGCGGCGCCGACGCTCCGACGGGTCGGGGGGAATCCGCCGGCCGCCATGCCCGATCCGCCGCCGCGCCCGGACCTCCGCGGCGTCGAGCCGGAGGTGCGCCGGCTGTGGGCGTCGCGACGGCTCCCGCCGCGAACGGGCGTCCTCGGTCCGGACGACGGGCCGCGCGTCCGGCTCCTCGAAGGGTGGTTCGAGGCCGACGACCCGGCCGAGCTGACCGTCCCGCGCGCCGTGGCGGCGGACATCGACGCGCGGCACCTGATGCTCACCGGCCGCGGCGCGGCCGGCACGCTCCGTTGGCATCGTTCGGCCGGGGGTCCCGACACCCCGGAGATCGCGCCGCTCCTCGACGCCCTCGGGGTCTGGGTCGGGGGCGCTGAGCGACCGTGGGACGCCACGGCGATCACCGCCGGCGTGCAGGCGATCACCGCCCGGCTCGCGGAGCGCGGGATCGTCGTCGCGCGCGACGGGCCGCTCCGGTTCTGTCTCGCCTGCCGAGCGCCTCGGACCCCCGAGCGGATCGTCTACCAGAAGGAGGTCGGCGACACGTTCCTCGTCCGGTTCCCGATCGCGGGGACCGAGCCGTCGATCGACGCCCTCGTCTGGGTCGACGCCCCGTGGCGCCTTCTCGGCGCGAGCGCCCTCCTCGTCCACCCCGATGTTCCGTACTCCGTCGCGGACTACCATCTTCGGGGCGCCACCGCTCGGATCCTCGCGTCCCACGGCTCCCTCGCCCGGCTTACCGCCTGGCTCCCGGACGCGACGGTCGAGGTGCGCGAGGAGAAGCTCGGGAAGGAGTGGGTGGGGCGGTCGTACGCGTACCCGCTCCGCCACGAGTTCCCGATCGGCGGGGCGCTCGACCCGCCCGCGGGGACGATCCAGGCGACGACCGAGGTCGGCGACACCGGCACCGGCATCGTGCCGCTCGTCCCCGGCCACGGGCCGACGGATGCGGAGATCGCCGACCGGCTCGGGATCGCGGGCTGGCCGCTCCTCACGTCGCGCGGCGTCCTCGACCCGACGCTGATGCACAAGTACTCCGGGCTCGACGTGGAGACGGCCAACGAGTTCGTCGCCCGGGACTTGACCGAGAGCGGCGCCGTGCTCGCTCGCCTCCGGGTGGTGCGCGGCGTGCCGTACTGCGCCATCTGCGGCCACCGGATCGTCTGGAGCCCCGGTCGGGCCTGGTGCCTCGAGCCGACCCGACTGCCGCCCGACCAACAGGAGCGGTACGCCCGGCTCCTGCCGCACGAGCGACCGATCGGACAGCTCGAGGTCTCCCGCTGGCCGGTCAGCGAGACGACGAGCTCGACCGACCCCGAGGCGGTCACGCTCCTCGAATGCGCGCGGTGCGAACGGCTCGACGCTCCCGACGGGGCGACCCAGTGCCCGTGCGGCGGGACCCGACGGCGCGTCGCGCGCCGCCTGTTACCGTCCGTCGACAGCTCGTTCGCCCAGTGGGCCCGGCAGGGGGCGATCCCGCCGTCCGATCGGATCCATCTGTACATCGCCGACCGCCGACGAGCGCCGACGCTGATCCACCACCTCGCGGCCTGGAGCGGGGCGGAGGCGGGCACCGCCGAGGTCGGACTGACCGTTCTGCCGACGCTCAGTCGCGTCGCGATCGGGGAGGCGGTCGCGCGGTTCGGGGCGGACCCGGTCCGCGCCGCGATCGCGCGGACCGGCCCGTCGCACGGCTCGACCGACTCGTTCGCAGAGCGGTGTCGCCAGGAGTCGGAGCGGCTGGTGCGGCTGCTCGACCGGGCGCGCACGATCGCCGCGCAATGCCCTCCCGAACTGCTACGCGAGGGAGTCGCCCCCCCGGACCTGAACTCCCGGGAGTTCGAGATCGAGGACCGGGCGATCCTGGCGCGGTGGGCGCGCGCCCACCTCAAGGTCCTGGCCGCGTTCGACCGGTCGCAGCCGGGCACGTCGCTGCGGGTCCTCGACCGGTTCGTCGATCGGGACCTGCCCCGCTACCTCCAGCTGGTCCGACCTCGGCTCGCGCTCGCCGGCCAACCCCCGACGAAGCGCGGGGTCCTGCGGGCGCTCCGGTACCTCCTCCGCTCCGCCGCGACGGCGCTCTCCCCGGTCGCCCCGTTCTCGGCCGAGGCGATCCACCGGAGCCTGATCGCGGACCCGAGGAGCGTCTTCGAGACGACGGACTTCGCCGTCGACCGGACGCTGCTCGACGAGGCGCTCGAGGCCGCCTGGGACCGATGGCAGGGGATCGTCGCCGCCGCCGACGAGCTGCGGGCCGCCCGGAACCTCCCGGCCGCTACGGTCGTCCCGGCCGCGGCGGTGGTGCTCGCCGACGAGGCGGCCGCCGCCCGACTGCGGGCCGACCGCGGAACGATCGAGCGGATCGCACGGATCGGGCGGCTTGAGGTGGCGAGTCCGGAGGTGCCTTGGGAGGGTCGGCACCGGCGGATGGTCCCCGTCGAGTCGGAGATCCAACGGGCGTACCCGGCGCTCGCCTCGCAGATCGTCCACCTGCTCAACCGGATGCCGCCCCGTCGGTCCGCCGAGCTCGGCGCCCGCGAGACGACGGTGTTCGTCCACGGGATCGCCCGTTCGATCACCCCCGAGATGCTCGCCGCGGTCGACACCCTGCCCGACGGCTTCGTCCCCGTGCCGTACCCCGGCGGAGAGCTGTACCTTCAACTCCCGGCGCCGGCGACAACGGCTACGACCCCCCCACCGCTGTCGCCCGACGCGTTCTGGCTCACTCGACGGGTCCGCGCTCGAGTCGGTACGGTCGGCCTCGACGCTCCCCGGCGCGTGGCGATCGTGACGGCGGTGGATCCGCTCGCCCAAGAGCTCCGCGAGAAGGCCGGGCCGATCGCGCAGTACCTCGGGCTTTCCGAGCTCCGGGTCACCGGGGCGACGCCGGGGGCCCGTCCCCACCATCGGATCGACGGTCGCACACGCACGGGGGCGCGGTGGAGCGTGGCGCTCTCCGGCCCCTCCGGCCCGGCGCGCCCGCGCAAGCAACGCGCCGCGCGCGCCGACGGACGCCGAGTTCCTCGCCCGACCGAGGCGGGCGCGTCGAGCGAGACCGACTTCGCCGACGCCGCCGTGATCGCGCGGGAGGAGTCGATCCGCGGGCTCGGGCACCAGTTCGACGAACTGATCGCCGCGCCGCTCCTCGGGCCGTCGAAGCTCACCCTCGCGTGGGAGGCGGGGTTCCACTCGCTCGACGATTTCCGGGACGCTCCGTTCGACCGGGTCGCGACGCTCACGGGGTTCGGTCGACCGGTGGCGGAAGCGCTCTGGAGCAAGATGGGCCGGCCAGTTCCGACGGCCCCGCCGCGCGCGCGCCCGACCGTCCGCCGCACCGCGCCCGCACGGCCGACCGGATCCGTGGCGGCGACCGTTCTTGCCCCACCCGCCCCGTCGCTGGTGGCGCGAGAACGGCCGGCGCCGAGTCCGGAAGCGGCGTCGCCTCCCACCCCGGAGGAGCGGAAGGTCGAGACCCCGGAACTTCCGCCGACCGCGCTCGCCGTGGAGGACGAGCCAACTCCCGTCGCCGCGATCCCGCTCGGCCCTCCGGCCGAACTTCCTATCGACCCCGCGGAGTCCCCCGCGCCTCCCCCGGCCGAGCCCCTCGTCACTCCCCCACCGCGGCAGGAACCCGGGCCGGCGCCGCCGTCGGGGGAGACGCTCACCACGCCGGTCCCAGAGGAGCCCGCCGTCACCCCCGCGGATGCCCTGGCCATTCCGGACGAGCTCGGATCCGAGGCGGAAGCGGCGATCTCCGCCGAACCGGCGGCACCGCCGCCGTCCGAGGTCGCCGTCGAGGAGATCGGTTCCGCGGAACCCGCGATCGAAGCGCCCCCAGAGCCGACACTCCTGGAGGGCGTGCCCGCCACTTCCGAGGAGCCATCGCCCACGGGCGATCCGCTGGCGCCGACGGAGATCGTCCCCCCGACCGACGTCCCGCCGATTCCCGACGCGGCACCCGAGCCGTCACCGACTCCGCCGGAGCCGATCGAGCGGTCGGCGGAAACGGCGCCGCCGGCCGAGGTGAGAGCGGAGCTCCCGGTCGGGGCCCCAGAGCCCGCCATCCTGGACGAGAATCCCCCTCCGCCGGACGGACCCGGGCCCGGAGACGCGCCGCCATCTGGTCCCGCTTCCGAGTCGGCGCCCGCGGCTCCCACCGCGGAGTTGGCGAACGGCGAGCTCGCCCCCTCGGTGGCGCTCGAGGTCGGCGCCGAGGACGCGACGACCCCGTCGGTGACCCCGACCGTCGAACCTCCACCGCCCGTCCCCGAGGTCGCCCCGGTCCCCTCGCCTCCGATCGCCGCGGAGGCCCCGTCGGAGATCGGCCCTCCCTCGAGCGAACTCCCCCCGCCGACCGACCTTCCAGCGCCGACCGAACCGGCCGCCGCGGAGTCCGCGATGCCTACCCCCGCACCGGTCGCAGCGCTCGTGCCGGAGCCGACTCCCGACCCGACGGAGACGCCGGTGGGGGAACTTCGACCGACGATCACCCCGGTGCCGGAACATACGGAGGCCGCGATCGCGCAGGAGCTGCTCGGCCCCGCCGCTGCCGAGGTCCCCGCGTCGAGCGGAGAGGCGCCACCAGCTGAGCCCCCGGCGGCCGAACCGTCGCCCGAGCCGGTGGCTCCCGCGACTCCGGAGCCCGCGCCGGCCGCCGTCCCGCCTGTGGCGGAAGCTCCCGTGATCGAGCCGCCGGCGGAGGCGGCGCCGGCTCCGCCTACGCCGGAGCTCGTCCCGAACGTGCCGGAGGTCGCGCCCCTCGCCGAGGCGCCAGCTCCCTCGGTTCCGTCGTCCCCGGCGCTCTCCGAGCCGGCCCCGGCCGTCGCGCCGGAGCCGATCCCGCCGGTCGAGATACCGCCGCCCACGGGGATCGAGGTCGACTACGCTCCGGCGCTGTTCTTCGCGCTCCAGCCGTTCCTGGACGCCACGGCGGCGGGCCATCGGGGGATCGCGATCGTCCGGGAGCTTCCCGAGCGGATCCGGGTCCACGTCGGGCCTCGACCGGTCGACGTCTACTGGCTGACCAACCTCGATCGGCCCCGGACGCTCCGGCCGACCGACCTGCCCGCCCTCACGAGCCGGCTGGTCCGCGCGCTCGACGAGGAGGGGGTCACCGCCATCTTCCTCGAGGGGATCGAGTACCTCGCGCGCGTGCACGGCATCGACCGGGCGTCGGAGTTCCTCTCCACGCTCGATCGCGCTGCGCGCGCGCGGCTCGCGCGCGTCTGGCTGCACGTGACGCCCGGCCTCCTCCCGGAGGCGGAGCTCGATCGGCTGCTCGCGGCGATCCGACCCGAGGGCGAGCCGACCGAGTCGGCGCCCGGTCCGGCAGCCGGCCTGCCGTGAACGCATAGTTCTTTATCTTGAGCCGACTGCCGAGACGGTGGTGACCGACCGCCGGAGCCGGATCCGCCCCGCGCGGGTCGCGGTCGCGCTCACGCTCGTCGCGACGTTCGCCGCGCTCGCCTTCGGCCCGCTCGAGGCGACCTCCTCCGCCGTCGCCCGCACCGTAGCGCCCGAGCCGCTCCTCTACCACACGTTCGCGGCGCACGCCACCTGGCAGGGGAACAACCTCACCTCGGCGAGCGACTCGACGCACGCGTTCCGGATCACCACGAACCAGCAGATCCTGGTGAAGTTCGGCTACTCCGAGCCGACCGGCGGCCCGACGATCACGACGGCCCGGATCCAGGCGATCTACTTCGGCTCGGTGATCTCGACGAACCAGGTGTCGGCGAGCTCGCACGCGTTCGCCGGCGGCGCGACCGGCAACGCCACGATGAACTGGACGCTCGGGACGTTCACGTACCTCCTCGCCGGGACGTACCTCCTCACGGCGAGCCTCGTCTCCAGCACCGGATCGACCGTCTGGAGCGAAAGCTTCTACATCAACGCGGTCGCGCCGTACTACGTCGCCTCCGGGCTGATCGTCTTCCTGCTGATCTTGGGCGCCGTCGAGCTCTGGTCGATCGCCACCGTCGCCCGCGGGCCGAAGGTGCGCGGGGGCCGGACGCCGGCGTCCCAGCCCCCCGAGCCGTGGGACTCCGGTACGCCGCCGGCGGGCGCCGCGCCGACCGCTCCCGCGGACGAGTCCGAGCCGGCGCCCCCGACGCCGGCGGCCGATCCGCCGCCTCCTCCGGAGGAGTCGTCGTGAGCGGCGCGAGCAGCGCGGCGGCGTCGGGGGCGGTCTTCGGGATCGTGGTGATCCTGTTGATGCAGCAGTTCGCCCTGATCTCGCTCAGCACCCTCACCTGGGGGATCATCTACGTCGCGATCGGGCTGATCGCCGGCGCGGTCCTCGGCGGGTTGGTCGGCCGGCGGTTGACTCACCGCCAGTAAGCTCCATCTCGCGTGCGGCCGGGCGGCCTCTCTACGAGAAGTCGATCTCGGAGCTCTCGAGCGGGTCTTTGCGGGGGCGCGAGCTCCGCTCCCGCCGGGACGGACCGAGCCGGATCCCCGCGATGACGAGGACGACGCCGATCCCGACAAAGACGATCCCGGCTACCCCGCCGAACAGCGGCTCGGCGTACTCGAAGTCGACCTCGACCGGACGGGTCGAGGAGACGAACGCGTAGTACTCGCCGACCTTGCCGGTCCAGTGGAGCGTCCCGGACTTGCCGGTCCCGCCGGTGACGTAGTTCGACTTCGACAGGTTGGTGCAGAGCGGGTGCGGGCCGCAGTCGTACAGGGAGACGGTGATGCTGAACGACGCGCTCCAGTCGACGGTGTACGGGATCGGCGAGTCGAGGACCGCCGCCGGCGCGGAGAACTCGAGGACATCGGTCGTCCGGTTCACGTTCTGGTTGCCGGTCGACATCGTCTGGACCGGCGCATACCACAGGCCGACGCCGACGAGCGCGGCGATGATCCCGATCACCAGCATCCGGCGGTCCACCGCTCGTCCCTCGGGTGCGCGGCGAGCCGCGCCGCCCCCTTATAGCCGGCGGGGGCGGGCGCTCGGCCGCGGGAAAAGCGCCACCGATTAAACCCTCCGCTCGCTGGCGCGCCGACCGACCTTCGGTCGAGGGCAGGGAGGGTTCGAGGAGTGTCCGGACTCGGCCCAGGGGCTCGCGCCGCCGCCGGCGGGGGGTCCCTCTCGTGGTCGCTCGACGCCCGGCGGCGGCAACGTCAGCTCCACTACGTCGACCTCGCCCGGGTGGTGAGCGCGCTGCTGCTGATCGGCTCTGGCGTGCTGATGGTCGGGTTCGCCGAAGGAACGTGGTGGGAGGCGGACCGGATCTCGACGGCGCTCACGAGCCCCGTGCAGCTGCAGGACGTCGGGGTCGACTACAACGTCGGCGGCTCGATCACCTGCTGGGTGTACGGTTCGTGGCCCCCGCGGGCGACCCCGTGCCTCAACGTGAGCGATCACGTGGAGGGATCGCTCGGCGAGGCGTACTCCGTCGTCGACGTGCTGCTCCACCTCTTCGGCGCCTTCGGGATCGTCGCCGGGGCCCTGGTCCTCCTCGGCATCCTCGGACGGTCGTTCGGCCGGCTCCAGTTCACCCTCGCGATCCTCCTCGCGCTCGCGACCGCGGTAGGGGGATTCGCGCTCGCGGGCGGCACGGCGCTGGCCGGTTCGGGCAGTCAGGCCGCCACGTACTGCCTCTACTACTCGGCGAACACGACGAACTGTCCCGGCTTCTTCGGGAGCGTGACGGCCGGGGTGATGCAAGGCGGCTGCCTTTCCTGCGCGAACACGATGTACTGGGGGCCTGGCCTCGCCTGGTACTTGACCGTCGGAGCGGGCGGCCTCGCCCTCCTCGCTTGGTTCCTCCTCTACCGCCGGCGGGAGGGTCCGTTCACCCAGGCAGAACACCTCGCGTGGGCCGCGCACAACATCCCGTATGAGCTCCGAGGAGGCGGGCCCTCCGGTCCCGCGGCGCCCGGCGGGAAGAGCGCGATCCCGTACTCCGAGGCGAGCCGGGCCCGCTGGACCTGTCCCGTCTGCCAGGCGACCAATTCGCCGTGGGCGCCGCGATGCGGGCGATGCCGACGACCGCGCCCCGCGTC